>JACDAH010000014.1 GCA_013695505.1 Chloroflexota bacterium
GGGCGTGGGAAACAGGCGCGGCGCGCGGGGAACAGGCGCGGCGCGCGGGAGACAGGGCGCGGGGCGCGGGGAACAGGGCATGGGGCGCGCCAGGGATGGCGGTGATCGCGGAGGATCGCGGTGGGCAACCTGCAGCTCGAGGGCAACATTGCGTACTGGGCCGCGATCCCGGCGGTCGCGGTCATCCTGCTCCTGCGGGTGGGCTGGTGGCGCACGATCGTCGCGCTCGGAGCCGTCGCCCATCTCGTGATCCTTGCGAGCGTCGCGCTGTTCCCGATCCCGGTCGATCCCGCCCTGATCGCCGAGGCCCGCGCGGGCTCGACCGCCGAGATCGCGGTGTCGTCGCTGAACCTTGTCCCCTTCTCGACGATCGGGCCGGTTCTCGCCGGCATGGGCGCTCCTGGGTCGACGCGCCTGCTCGTCCTGAACGCGTTCGTCTCGTTCCGGCCGGGATCTACCTGCCGCTCCTGTTCCCAACCCTCCGGCGATGGGTCGCCCTCCTGCCATTCGCCGTGATCGGCGGCGCCTCGATCGAGCTCGTCCAGCTCGCGATCTCGACGCTCCTGGGCTTCCGCTACCGCTCGATTGACGTCGACGACGCGATCCTCAACGGCGTCGGGCTGGTCCTCGGCTGGCTCGTGGTGCGTTTCACGACCCGCCGGCCGGTCGCCACATCGCATTGATCCAGGCATCCGTCCGAACCGCGCCGAACCCACCATCGATGCGGAAGCCGGCCCGCTCGTAGCGGTGGTCGTTGGCAGGGTTCGTCGACTCGAGATATGCGGGCACGCCCTCGGCATCCCAGAGCGCGAGGTCCTCGGCCAGCAGCCGCTGACCGATGCCCTTGCCGCGCTGATCGGGATGCGTCGCGAGCAGGCTCAGGTAATAGTGGCTCGGGCGCCCCCGCCGACTGGCCTCGAACCGGCCGAACAGGTCCTCGACGGCGACAAGCGCAGGCTCATCGAGCAGGTCGCGGACGAGCGCCTGAAAGTGCACCGCCTGATCGGCGGACAGCTCGCTGGCGCCCGGTGGCAGCCACACCGATACGGCCGACCCATCGTCGGTCATCCGGACCGTCCCGAAGCGTACCGCCCCGTCGACGAAGAGGCGCCAGTACGGTTCGAGCTCGACCGGACGACCATCGACACGAGCCAGGGCCGGGCCCCAGACCGGGTCGCTCGCGAATGCGAGCGTGATCGTCCGAGCGACATCGCCCGCGTCGACATCGCGGGCAGGCCTCGATCCCATCCCGTCCCTCCTGTCCCGAATTCCGTTCGGCACGAGTCTGCGACGTGGCCTGAGACGGGTCAACGCCGGGTGCGCCGCTCGGGCCGCCGGGCTCGGTTGCGCGGGATCCTGATGCTAGAGTTCGGCCATGCTCGACCACGAAGAGAAGTTCCTGTTCAAGGAGGAGATCCTCCACCTCGCGAACGCGGTGGCGGAGCCCGGCACCCTCGACAACGTCGAGGATCTCCTGACCGACGTGATCACGAGCCCGCGCTTCGATTCGGAGGTGTTCACCCTCGAGCGGAGCCTCCAGGTGATGCTCGGGCCGCGGGCGGGGACGACTCTCGTCGGGCTGCTGACCGTGGCGCCCGAGGTCTTCGAGGAGGTCGCCGAGGTCCGGATCCCGGCTGAGGTCCATGAGCGCCTCGTCGCGTGGCGGGCGCGGTTCGGGCTGGCGATCGACAACGCGCTCAACTTCCTGAACAACCCCGATGGGATCCAGGGCCACAATTTCGCGACGCAGGTTGCCCATGTCGAGGAGCGGCGCGTCCTCCAGGGCCGACTGACGCTTGTTCGCTACAACAACGAGCCGCAGTTCTTCCAGGCCGACGCGAGCGTGTTCCTCGGCCTCGTCACCGATGTCATGGAGCGGCTCGGGCCGTACCTCGAGCCTGACGCGGTCGACGCCGAGACGCTGTCCCGGCTGCGCGACGCGGTCGCCCTGATCGAGCGCAAGACCGCGTCCCGGGGCTGATGGACCGGCCGGGCGCCCGCCTGACGCCGCGCCGGATCGCGGTGATCGGCGGCGGGCTCGTCATTGGCATCCTGGCCGGCTGGTTCGTCATCGTGGCGTTCGTCGCCGTCGTGGCGATCCTCGTCGCGCGCTGACCGGCAGTGCGCCAGCTCTATCTCGCCGCCACCGGCCAGAACCGGGGCAAGACCACCGCCTCGCTCGGGCTGTTCGACGGCTTCCTGCGGGCCGGCCTACGGACGGCGTTCATGAAGCCGGTCGGCCAGCGGACGATCATCGACCACGGCCAGCCGGCCGACGAGGACGCCGTCCTCATGCACGAGGTCTTCCCGCTCGAGGCGGACTACGGCGCGATGAGCCCGGTCCACATCCCACGTGGGTTCACGAAGAAGTACATCGCCGGCGACGTCGTCGAGGATCTCGGGGCGAAGATCGTCGCCGCTCGCGACACGTTCCGAGCCGACCATGACATCCTCCTGATCGAGGGCACCGGGCACGCCGGCGTGGGCGCGGTCATTGGCCTGTCGAATGCCGTCGTCGCGGCGATGCTCGGGGCGCCCGCGATCATCGTGAGCGAGGGCGGCGTCGGCCGACCGATCGACGAGATCGTCCTCAATGCCTCGTTCTTTGCCGCCCTCGGCGTGCCGGTCGCCGGGGCGATCGTCAACAAGGTCGACCTCGACGCCCAGCCCGGGATCGAGCAGGTCCTCGAGCGTGGGCTCGCGCTCAATGGGATCCGCCTCCTCGGCATTCTGCCGGTCCGGCCGATCCTGTCGAACCCGACGCTCGGCATGGTCCTCGAAGGCGTTGGCGGCGAGACGATCCACGCCGGACCTGATCTCGATCGGGTGATCGACGGCGTCGCGATCGGGGCGATGGAGCCGAGCCACATGCTCCAGCGGGTCGGGCCGGGCACGCTGGTCATCGTCCCGGGCGACCGCGAGGACGTGATCCTGACCCTGACGACCGCCCATCTCGCCCACCGCTTCCGCGTTGCCGGTGCCGCCGAGGCCGCCCGCATCGCCCAGGTCGCCGCCGGGGCCACGAACGAGCGGACCGCCGACGTCGAGGGCCACGAGGGCGCGGCCATCGGGCTCGTGCTGACCGGCGGATATCGCCCGCGCGACGCGGTCCTCGCCGCGATCCGCCAGGCCGACCTGTTCGCGACGATCGTCCCCCAGGACACCTACGTCGTCGCGTCGGAAGTCCACGACCTGTTGGTCAAGACCCACCCGGCCGACCGCGAGAAGATCTCGCTGATCAAGGCGCTCGTCGCCGAACACCTCGACATCGACCGGATCCTTGCCGTCGCGACCGAGGTCCCGGCGGGCTAAGCGGCCTGGGCCGCGCTCTCCCGGCGCCGGAGGAGCCAGCGGGCGAGCCGCGAGAGCTGCCAGGTCACGAGCGCGAGGATCGTTCCGCCGATTGCCAGCGGCAGTCCGACGATCGCCAGCCAGATCCCGATCGAGGTTGACGTCTGGCCGATCCGAACGAGCCTGCCGGTCGCCCGGGCGACGTCGTCGGCGGGGTCCCAGCCCTTGACCGGCCTGGCGGTCGGCGCCGGCTCGACGGTCGGCGGCAGACGATACGTGACCGCGAGGCTGCCATAGGCCGCGCGGTCGACGAGATGCTCCTTGTCGGCGACGAGCTTCTCGATCGCGCCGCGGGTCTCGGTCAGCTGCTCCTGGACGTCGAGGACGTCGCTGATCCTGGCGGCCTTGGCCATGATCGCCTGGAGTGCGGCCTCGGTCGCGCGGAGGTTTGCGATCCGGGCGGTGAGGTCGATGACCTGGCCGGTGACCTCCTCGGTCTCGATCTTCTCGGTCGCGATCTTCGAGCCCAGGCCGTGGAGGGTGCTGAGCGTCGCATCCCAGGCGGCGCTCGGAATCCGGTACGTGACGTCGGCCGACGCATCGCGGCCGTTCGCGATTCGGCTCGAGCCGCTGATATAGCCGCCGGCGCGGATCACTGCCGCGTCGCCGTCGCGGAGGGCGGCCGCGAGATCCGCCACCTCCATCTCGAGGGTGCCGGTCCGGACGATGAGGAGCGACGGAGCGGCGACCGCGGCATCCGCGACCTGACCCGACGTGCCGGAGCCGCTGCCGTTGTCCGGGTCCGACCCGGAGCCCGAGCCCGAGCCTGAATCGCCGCCGCTTGTATCGGTGGCCCCGCCGGACCCCGGTTGGTTATTGATCGCGGATCCCACCGTGGACAGGATGTGCGAGGTCTGGCCGCCCGAGAGGGCAGCCGAGATGAGGATCGTGGCGCCGATCACCACGCCGGCGACGACGAGCAGGGTGCGGCGTTCGGTCAGGGTGTTCATGCCCGCATCGTGGGCCGCGTGGGCGGGTTTCGCGAGCGATGAAGACCCTGAATGGCTGGGGCGGGCGGCCGAGGGAGATCGGCGCGTCAGGCGGGCGAGCCGTGAACCAGGCGCCGGCGCCGGCGCTCAGCCGATCGGTTCATTGTCAATGAGCCGGGTCGAGCCCAGGCGGACCGCCAGGGACAGGAGCGCGGACCCTCCGTTCTCGATCCGGTCGAGCTCCGCGAGGGTTCGTCCATCGGCGACACTGACGTACGCGGGGATCGCGAGGGACTCGGTCGCGAGCACGTCCCGCATCGTCGCCCGGAGCGCGTCACCGGATCGCTCGCCCGCCTCCCACCCCGCTCGTGCCGCCAGCAGGGCGCGTCGCAGGACGGGCGCGGCGGCCCGCTCGTCGGGTGCCAGATGAACATTCCGCGACGAGAGGGCCAGCCCGTCCGGCTCGCGGACGGTGGGGCAGGCGATGACCTCGGTCGGGATGGCGAGGTCGCGCGCCATCTGGCGGATGACCATCACCTGCTGGGCGTCTTTCTGGCCGAAGTAGGCCCGCTCAGCGCCGATCAATTCGAACAGGATCGCGACCACGGTCGCGACGCCATCGAAGTGGCCCGGCCGCGCCGCTCCCTCGAGTGGCCTGGCGACCGCTCCGACCGACACGACGGTGTCGAAACCGGGTGGGTAGACCTCCTCGGCCGACGGGGCGAACACCAGGCCGATCCCTTCCTCCGTGCAGATCGCGAGATCGCGGGCCTCGTTTCGCGGGTAGCGCTGGTAGTCGGCCGCCTCGTTGAACTGGCGCGGGTTGACGAAGATCGTGGCGATCGTCGTCGCGCTGTCGGCCCGGGCCCGCCGCATCAGCGACCGGTGGCCGTCGTGGAGCCAGCCCATGGTCGGAACCAGGCCGAGCGGACGGGGCGCGGCGGCCAGCGCCGCCCGGAGGTCCGCCCGCGTCCGGACGACCTGCGTCTCGATTCGGGCGTCCGTCATGCGTTGCAGGCTACGGCATCGGACAGGGGGAACGCCGAAACGGCGAGCGGTCGAGGCCGCCGGCCGATCGGTGAGTGCGCCTCCAGGGTCGCGCTCAGAGGCCTCGCGGACGATGTGACAGGCGGACCGTTCCCGGGGACTTCCGCGGCGGATCGCCCGAGCCGGATGGTACGGATGGCGGAAGGGCCGGGGAGCGCGAAAGCTACAGGTCGCGGTCCAGCGGGATCCCGCCTGGGATCATCTCGTCGGCGTTGCGGCCCGCGGCACCTCGGTCGGACTGGCCCCGGCCGAGGACCTCGTCGAGGACCTCATCGTCCATCCGGACCGTCTGCTCCGTCCCCGGGAACGTGCCGGCGACGACATCGCCGGCCCATGCCGTCGCCGCCGCCAGGATCGTGCCGCGGAGATCGGCGTAGGGCTTGCTGTGCTTCGGGTGCCAGGCATCGATACCGAGGAGGTCCGTGATCACCTGGACCTGGCCGCTGCAGCCGGCGCCCGCGCCGATGCCGATCGTCGGGATCCGGAGGCGGTCGGTGATCGCCGCGGCGAGCTGCTCCGGGACGAGCTCCAGGACGATCGCGAAGGCTCCACCTTCCTGGACGGCCAGGGCCTCGTGGAGGAGCGTCCGTGCCTGCTCGCGGTTCTTGCCGAGGACACGGACCTTGCCGGCGGCGTTCGCGGCCTGCGGCGTCCACCCGATATGGCCCATCGTCGGAATGCCGGCCTTGACGATCGCCTCGATGGTTCGCTGGGTCCGGACGCCGCCCTCGACCTTGACGGCCTGGGCGCCGGCCTCGGAGAGGAACCGTCCGGCGTTGGCGACGGCGCCATCTGCGGTCGAATAGCTCAGGAAGGGCATGTCCCCGATGACGAGGGCCCGCTTCGCCCCGCGCGCGACAGCGGCCGTGTGATGGAGCATGGCGTCCATCGTGACCGAGATCTCGTTCTCGTAGCCGAGCATCGCCCGGCCGACCGAATCGCCGACGAGCAGGAGCGGGATCCCGGCCTCGTCGAGGAGCTTCGCGGTCGGGTAGTCGTAGGCCGTCAGCATCGGGATCCGCTGCCCGTCCTCATGGAGCTTGGCGACGTCGCCGACGGTCAGCCGGCGGATGGTCTCGGTGCTGCCACTCACGCTTGCTTCTCCTGGGTCACGCGGTCAGTCTGCGCGGCGACGTCGCGATCGTCCAGCGCCCGCACGACCCGGTCGAAGATCTCGTCGGCGACCGCCCGCTTCGAACGCAGCGGCAGGTCTACCTGGTCGCCGTCCGCGCTCAGGATCCAGACATGGTTGGTGTCGGTTCCGAACCCGGAGCCCTCCTCGGCCACGTCGTTGGCGACGAGCAGGTCGACGCCCTTGCGGCGGAGCTTGTCGGCGGCCCGATCAAGCGAACCGGTTTCGGCCGCGAAGCCGACGAGGTAGGGACGCCGCGCACCCGATGGCAGCGCGGCCACATCGGCCCCGATGGCGGCCAGGATGTCCTCGGTCGGCTCGAGCTCGAGGGTCAGGCCAGCGTCCCGATTCAGCTTCCGATCGGCGATAGCGCGGGGGCGGAAGTCCGCGACCGCGGCGGCCATGACCAGCACATCGGCGTCACGCATCGCGGCCCGGACGGCTTCGCCGAGGTCGGAGGTCCGCGCGGCGTGGACGACCTGGACCGCCGGTCCCTGTGGCAATGGAACGCTCACGTGGCCCGCGACCAGGGTCACCCGGGCGCCGCGAGCAAGCGCCGCGTCGGCAAGGGCGACGCCCATCCGGCCCGACGACCGATTCGTGATGAAGCGGACGGGGTCGATCGGCTCAGCCGTTCCGCCCGCGGAGACCACCACATGGCGGCCTTCGAGATCCGCCTCGCGCGGCTCGTCGACGAGCGGCGGGCGGGCGGCCGGATCGGAGGCGCGGATCGGGCTCGCGCCGATCGCGGCGACCACCGCGTCCACGATCTCGCCGGTCTCGGCCAGGCGCCCGCGCCCGCTCTGGCCGGAGGCGAGGGGACCGGCGTCGGGCTCGACGATCGTGTAGCCGAAGTCGTCGCGCAGCCGGGTGCGGTTGGCCTGGGTTGCGGGATGGGCGTACATGTCGCCGTCCATCGCCGGGGCGACGATCACGGGTGCGGTGGTCGCGAGACACGTCGCCGTGACCGAGTCGCCCGAGAGGCCCGCCGCCATCGCGGCCAGCCAGTGGGCAGTGGCCGGGGCGACCACGATCGCGTCAGCACTGTCGGCGACGACGATGTGGCCGATCCGCTGATCGGGCAGGAGACCGCCGACGTCGGACTCGACGGGATGGCGGGTGAGAGCCGCGAACGTCATCTCGCCGACGAAGCGGATCGCCGACGAGGTCATCAGGACGACGACGTCGGCACCTTCGTCGCGAAGCCGGCGGACGAGGTCGGCCGCCTTGTAGGCGGCAATGGAGCCAGTGACGCCAACGGCGATCAGCCGACCGGCGAGGCGGCCGGGCTCCGCGGCCGGGTTCGCGGTCGGGTCGGTCGGGATCGCGGTCATGTCGGCAGCCCGAGCTCGAGCGGCATGCCGCCGCCGACCTCCGCGTGGAGGATCGCAAGGCCCTTCAGGGTGAGATCCGGGTCGATCGCATCGACGTCGGCGAGAGCCCGCGCCCATGGCGCGCCCGAGAGGCCGCCGGTCAGGATCACCCGCACGTCGCGCGGCTCGATCCCTGCCGCATCGGCGAGCTCGGCCCGGATCCGCCCGATCAGCCCGTCGGCGAGGGCCTGATAGCCGAGCACCGTGCCGCTCTGAATCGCGCTCACGGTATCGCGCCCGATCGCCCGGTCCGGCG
>JACDAH010000019.1 GCA_013695505.1 Chloroflexota bacterium
GCCGGGGAGCACGCCGCCAGGAGGCTCGGAACCGCCGCCAGGCCGGCCACGCCGGCGATGCCGCCGAGGACGCGTCGGCGCGTGACGAGCGGGTTGCTCGGGGACAGCTCGTCCGGCAAGCGCGGCGCCTCGGAGTTCGCCATGATCTCCTCCTCTGACCCGTCCATCGTGCTCCGATCTCTCGTAGCTGATCGGCAACGCCTGGACGGAAGTGACAACGCCTGAACGGTCGCGATTGTCTGCGCGCCGCGCAGGCATGTCAATACTTGTGGGGAAAATCTGTGCGATCTCGTTGACTTGTGGTGTGATCTGACGCAATCTCCGTCCACACATTCCTGCACCGAGGGAGGCTGAGTGCTCGCCCGACAGCGCCAGACCCTGATCCTCGAGCGCGTCCGCGAGGACGGCGGGGTCCGGGTTGCCGACCTCGCCCGCGATCTCGGCGTCTCGGACATGACCGTCCGGCGCGACCTCGAGCTTCTCCACAACCGGGGCCTCATCGAGAAGGTCCACGGCGGTGCGACCGCGCTGCCCGGCGGCGCCCTGTTCGAGCCCGGGTTCGCCGCGAAGTCCAGCCTCCAGCAGCCCGAGAAGGAGGCGATCGCCGACGCGGCCGTCCGGCTGATCGTGCCGGGAAGCGCCATCGGCATCTCCGCCGGGACGACGACCTACGCCCTGGCGCGGCGGCTGGTCGACATCCCGGGGCTCACGGTCGTCACCAACTCGGTTCCCGTCGCCGACGTCCTCCACAGAGCCGCCCGGAGCGACCAGACGATCATTCTCACCGGGGGCGTCCGCACTCCGTCCGACGCCCTCGTCGGTCCGTTCGCGGTCGCCGCCCTGCGGACGATTCACCTCGATGTGGTGTTCATGGGTGTCCACGGGATGGATCCGCGGTCGGGTTTCACGACGCCAAACCTCCTCGAGGCCGACACCGACCGGGCCCTGGTCGCGTCCGGCCGGCGCCTGGTCGTGGTGGCCGACGCGAGCAAGTGGGGCATCATCGGGATCAGCGCGATCGCCCGGCTCGACGAGGCCGACACGCTCGTGACCGACTCCGGGCTGACCGAGGAGGCCCGCGAGCTGGCGGCCCAGCAGGTTCGCGAGCTCGTCGTCGCTCCCCTGGATCAGGAGGATCCGGACCCAGCCGGCGGCGAGGTCGGCGAGGGCGCCGACCTGGGCTGGCCGAACTCGGGCTCCAAGTCGGCCGCCGAGCCCGTGGCCGGGGCCAGCCGGTGACGACGGTCGACCGGGGGTCCGCGCCCGCCGGCGACACGCCGGACGCGGTCGCCGATCAGCTCGCTGCCCTCGAGGGCGAGCCGCATCGGCGCTACAACCCGCTCCTCGACGAGTGGGTCCTCGTCTCGCCCGGCCGGACCCGCCGGCCGTGGTTAGGGCGCCGCGAGCTGCCGCCGAGCGACACGGTCCTGAGGTACGACCCGACGTGCTACCTGTGCCCGGGGAACACGCGAGCCAACGGCGCGGTCAACCCGGATTACGCCGACACCTTCGTCTTCACCAACGACTACGCCGCGCTCGAGCCCGACGCGCCAAACATCGTCATCCACGCCGATCTCCTGCGAGCCGAGAGCGAGTCCGGCGCCTGCCGAGTTTTGTGCTTCTCGCGCCGGCATGACCTGACCCTCGCGGCGATGAGCGGGCCGGACGTCCGACGAGTCATCGACCTATGGGCCGCCCAGACTGCGGAGCTCGGCGGGACCTACCAGTGGGTCCAGGTCTTCGAGAACCGGGGCGAGATGATGGGCGCCTCGAACCCCCATCCCCACGGCCAGATCTGGGCCGGGGCGGCGCTGCCCCACGATGCCGAGCGGGAGGACCGAAGCCAGCTGGCCCACCACGGGGCGCACGACCGGCCGATGCTGCTCGACTACGTCGACCAGGAAACCAGTGGCCGGCGGGTGATCGACGAGGACCCGGACTGGCTGGCCGTCGTGCCGTTCTGGGCGGCCTGGCCGTACGAGGCGCTGTTGATCCCGAAGCAGGCGACGGGCCGCCTGCCCGACCTCGACGATCCCCGGCGCGACACGCTCGCGGGGATCCTGATCCGGCTGCTCGGTGCCTACGACCGCCTGTTCGGGACTTCGTTGCCGTACTCGATGGGTTGGCACCAGGCGCCGTTCCGCGATCGCGACGAGACGCATTGGCAGCTCCACGCCCACTTCTTCCCGCCGCTCCTGAGCGCGACCGTGCGCAAGTTCATGGTCGGCTACGAGCTCCTGTCAGAGACCCAGCGCGACCTGACGGCCGAGGAGGCCGCCGCGCGGTTGCGAGAGGCGATCGAACCCGCCTGAGCCCTGCCTGCCCGGCCCCGTCTCGGGCCCGCTCCGCAGCGGCGATGCGGCTACCGGAAACGGGAAGGATGTCCTGACCTGCCAACGGCTTGACGACCAATGATACGGTCTTTGAGCTTAAGACCAGATCAATCGGAGAGACCGTGGACCCTTCTCGCCCGAGATCGCTCATCTACGAATCCGTCACCGAGGCGGTGAAGCGCGACCTGTTCAGCGGGACGCTCCGGCCCGGCGATCGGCTGCCGACCGTTTCGGCGATGGCCGTCCGAATGGGCGTGGCACGGGCGTCCGTTCGCGAGGCGTACCGGATCCTCCAGAACATGGGCCTGCTCGAGATGACCCAGGGCCGCGGGACCTTCGTCGCCGCCCTGCCGGCCGCCGAGGACAGCGTCCTCCGCCGGTTCCAGCTGGCCGACGGGCACACCCTCGCGCATCTGTTCGAGGCGCGCCTCGTTCTTGAGCCGGCGATCGCAGGCCTCGCCGCCAGCCGTGCATCGGTCGCCGAGGCGGAGGCCATCCTCGCGACCGCCCAGCTCCAGGAACGGCTCCAGCGCGCCGGGCAGGCCTTCCTCGAGCCGGACATCCGGTTCCACGAGCTCCTGGTGACCGCCGCCCACAATTCCGTGATTGGGCGGATGGTGTCGGCGCTGAACGAGCTCCTCCTCGATAGCCGGCGCAGGACGATGGGGATTCCGGGTGCCGCCGACAAGGCGACCAACTACCACCTCCTCGTGGCATTTGCCGTCCGCGACCGGGACAGCGACCAGGCGCGCGTCGTCATGGAGCAGCACGTCCGCGATGTCGGCCGGGACGCGGGCGCGATCGCGACGGGCAGGCGCGGGCCCGGTCGCTTGGCGGATCCCGAGGCCGCCTCGCCGTCCGGGGCCGTCCGATGAGAGCCCTCGTGTTCCGCGGCCCCGGCCAGATGCCGCTCGAGGAACGCCCCGACCCGCAGCCGGGACCCGGCGAAGTCGTCGTGACCGTTCGCGTGTCCGGGATCTGCGGCTCGGACGTCCACGGATTCGGCGGTGCCACCGGTCGTCGCCGGGTCGGCGTCGTCATGGGTCACGAGGCGACCGGCGAGGTCCGCGCCGTCGGGCCCGGCGTCGAGTCGGTCCGGCCCGGCGACCGCGTCGTCCTCCGCTCGATCCTGGCCTGCGGCCGGTGCGACCGCTGTCGCCATGGCCAGCCCAACATCTGCCTCGATCGGCAGGGGATGGGGATGCACTTCGACGGGGCGTATGCCGAGCAGATCCTCGTTGCCGAGGCGCTCCTGGTCCCGCTGCCCGACTCGCTCAGCTTCGAGGACGGCGTGCTCATCGAGCCCCTGGCGGTCGCGATGCACGCGGTCAATATCACGCCGTTCGCGCTGATGGACGTCGTCGCGATCGTCGGGGCCGGCGCCATCGGGTTGTTGACTCTCCTTGCCGCCCGTCAGCGCGGGGCGGGCTCGATCATCGTGACCGACCGCGATCCGCACCGGCTCGACGTGGCCCGGATGCTCGGCGCGGACCAGGCGGTCAACGTCGACCACGCGGATCCCGTCGCGACCGTCAGCGAAGCGACCGGCGGCCGCGGCGCGGACGCGGTGTTCGAGGCCGTCGGGGTCGCCGCGACGGTCGCCCAGTCGATCGCGATGGCCAGGCCCGGAGGGCAGGTCACCTGGATCGGCAACTCCGCGCCGGAGGTCCCGCTGCCGATGCAGGAGCTCGTGACGCGGGAGCTCACAGTCCGCGGCGCTTACGGGTTCGTCGACGAGTTCGAGCTGGCGGTCGACGCTCTCACATCGGGCAGGATCGACGGCCGCTCCCTGATCGAGTGCGTCGCCCCGCTGGAAGAAGGGCCGGAGCTGTTCCGCCGGCTGGCGGCGGGCAGCCTGTCGGCGGCCAAGGTCGTCCTCGTACCGAACGCGGTTTGATGGCTGCGGGCGGGGCAGATGCGGGCGGGGCCGGGACGGGCGAGGCGGGGCCCGGCGATGCGGACC
>JACDAH010000035.1 GCA_013695505.1 Chloroflexota bacterium
GTTCCACCACTGCTCGGCCGGCGCGGCGTATTCCCGACCGGGTCCGCCGCCGGGCACGCGGGCGATCGGCGCACCGCCGAGCTGGCCGCGGTCGGCGACGCTGCGATCGACCTGAGCGATCCGGGCGGCGTCCCGCCGGGGGCGTACGACCGCGTCGTGCGGATCGTGTCGTGGGTCTTCATCCTGGCGACCTCGACGATCGTTGCCGTCACCGGGCTGTGGGTCGACACCCAGCCCGCGATCTACGCGCTGCTCGCAGCGGCCGGCCTGTTCGTCCTCGTCGTCCACGATCTCCTGCCGCCGGGAGCCCTCGGCGCAGCCAAATTCGTCCTCGAGGGCAGCGTCGCCGTCACGTTCGCGACGCTCCTCGTCGTCCTGACCGGGCGCGCGGCCAGCCCGTTCTTCTTCACCTTCCCGCTGATCGTCGGCGGGGCGGCCCTCGTCGTCAGCCCGCAAGTGACCTTCGGCCTCGCCACGGCCGCCTCAGCCGCCTACATCCTCGCGATCGCCCCGCCCGGCGCCGCGACCCTGACGCGCGAGACCGTCGCAATCGTCGGAATCAACATCACGGCCCTGATCCTGCTGGCCTATGTCGCGATGGTCATCGCGCGCGAGCAGCGCCGAGCGCGCGACGCGGCCATCCGCCTCTCGACGATCGACAACCTCACCGGGCTCTTCAACCGGACCTTCTTCTTTGCCGCGGTCGAGCGCGAGATCGCGCGGAGCGCTCGCTCCGGCCGCGGCTTCTGCCTGTTGATGATGGATCTCGACGAGCTCAAGCTGATCAACGACCGGCACGGCCACTTCTTCGGCGACCGAGTCCTGCGCGGCGTCGGCGAGGTCATCCGGTCGGGAGGACGGAAGATCGATACGGCTGCCCGCTACGGTGGTGACGAGTTCGTGGTCCTGCTGCCCGAGACCGATCCGACCGGCGCCTACGTCCTGGCCGAGAAGATCCGGAACGACGTGGCGGGACTCCGCGTCGACGTGGCCGGAACCTCGATCCAGCCGTCGATCTCGATTGGCGTCGTCAGCTACCCGGAGGACGGCCGGACCAGCGACGAGCTGATGATCACCGCTGACACCTCGATGTACCGCTCCAAGCGCGGTGGCAAGAACCGGGTCACCGGCGTGCCCGTGATGGACCCGGCCTCTGCCGGGCACGAGCCGGTCGACGGAGCCCCGCCCGCCGACGCCGTGTCGGAGGATCCGGCCGAGGCCGTTCACGGGCCGGCCGACAACTCGGTGTAGGATCGGCCGATGGCCGATCCCGAGAATCCGCGCCACCGCGCTGGCGACGTCACCCCGCGCGGCTTCACCACCCGGGCGATCCGGGCGGCCCATCGCCTGCCGGTCGTCGACCAGCATCCCACCTCGGTCCCGATCTACCAGACCGTCACGTTCGCCGCGGCCGATGCCGCGGAGCTGGGTGCGGTCGCCAACCGGCAGGTCCCGGGTTACGCCTACGGCCGGCTGGACAACCCGACCGTTGCCGCCTTCGCGGCCGCCGTGGCCGAGCTCGAGGGCGCCGAGGCGGGCTTCGCCTTCGCGTCGGGAATGGGCGCCATCCATGCGGCCCTCGGTACGGTCCTCTCGGCCGGCGACCGGGTCGTCGCCACGCAGACGTCGTATGGCACCACGCGCGCCCTCCTGAGCGGCGTCCTGGCACGGCTCGGCGTCACGACCGTCTTCGTCGACATCACGGACCTCGGCGCCGTGGAGGCCGCCCTGGCGGCAGCGCCGACCCGCGTCCTCTACGCCGAAACGATCGCCAACCCGACGATCGTCGTCGCCGACCACGTCGCCCTCGCCGACCTGGCCCACCGTTACGGCGCCCTGTACCTCGTCGACAACACGTTCGCCTCACCGTACCTCTGCCGACCGGCTGAGCTCGGCGCGGACCTCGTCATGGAATCCGCAACGAAGTACCTCGCCGGCCACGGCGACGTCATGGCCGGCGTCGTCAGCGGCCCGACGAGCCTCGTCCACCGGGTCCGTGATTTCCAGGTCGACACGGGGGCGAGCCTCGATCCCCATGCCGCGTTCCTTGCCATGCGCGGCCTCTCGACGCTCGCCCTTCGCATGGAGCGGCACTCGGCGACGGCAGCCGCCCTCGGCGCCTGGCTCGAGGCGCAGCCGGGCGTCCTCCGCGTCTGGCACCCGGGGCTCGACAGCCATCCCCAGCACGAGGTCGCGCGGCGGCTCCTGACCCGCGGCGGCGGGATGCTCGCCTTCGAGGTCGAGGGCGGGCGCGCGGCCGGCGAAGCCGTGATCGACCGCCTTTCCATCCCGGTCCGCACGGCGTCGCTCGGGAGCGTGTACTCGATCGTCAGCCATCCACCGTCGACGACCCACCGACAGCTCGACGACTCGGAGCTGGAAGCGGCAGGGATCAGCGCCGGATTGCTCCGCTGCTCGGTCGGGCTCGAGGACCTCGAGGACCTTCTCGCCGACTTCGAGCAGGCGCTCGAGGCGGCCGCGAAGGCGAGTTCGGCCAGCCATTTGGGGGCCGCCGCAACCGCCGGCGTCGCCGCCGCGTCCCAGCCCCGGGACCTCGCGCCGGCTCCGGTCGAAGCGCCTCCGGTCGAACCGACCCCCGCCTGATCCCTCGGGAGGACCACGCAATCGCGACCCCGGTGACGACATGGGCCCAAACGGCCCGGCCGCCAGACGTGTTCGAGCGGATCGGCCGCGCCGTCCTGCGCCTGTTCACGTCGGTCGACTTCGCCGTCGTCCAGATCATCGGCCTGTCGCTGCTCGCGCTGATCGGCATGACGATCAAGCAGCTGCCGTCATTCGCCTTCCGCTCGGCCGGCGACTACGAAAATGCGATGGCCGACCTGCATGCCCGCTACGACCCGGCTTTCGGGCGCGGAATCGTCGACGCGCTCGAGCGACTCCAACTCTTCCACGTCTTCACCTCGACCTGGTTCACCCTGGGCCTGATCGTCCTCGTCCTCTCGATCATCGTCTGCACGCTCGACCGGACGCCGCGTCTGTGGCACCAGTCGAAGGACATCCGGATCGTCCAGCCCGAGCCCTTCTTCGACCCCGAGCTGGCGGACCGGGCGGCGATGTCCGGCGTGCCCGCGGCCGCCGTCCGCGATGCCATGCGCCGCCAACGCATGACGGTTCGCGAAGCGGAGGTCGATGGGGTCCAGTACCTGTACGGCGACCGCAACCGCTGGACGAAGCTCGCGACGCTGCTCAGTCACATGGGCCTGATCCTGTTCCTGGTCGCGGGCGTCGTGACCTGGCAGTTCGGCGACGAGCAGGGAATGATCATCGCCGAGGGTGACAGCCTGACCGTCCAGCCGATCGGGACGCCGGGTCTGCTGATCGTGAAGAACTACAAGTTCGAGGCGCCGGGCTTCCTCGAGACGGGCCAGGCGACCGACTTCACGACCGACCTCGGGGTCTTCCAGAACGGGACCGAGCTCGTTCGCAAGACGATCCGGGTAAACGACCCGCTCGCGATCGACGGTTACACGTTCCACCAGAACGGGTTCGGGCCGGCGCCGGTGTTGCTCGTCAGCGACCTCGCCGGAAAGCCGCTCTGGGACGGGCCGGTGCCGCTGACCGATGTCGCTGACGGCTTTCCCTACGGGACGCTGTCGGTGCCCGGTCGCGACATCGGCCTGAGCCTGCTCCTCCAGCGGAATGCCGACGGGACAGGTGCCGTGCTGGTCCTCCCGTACCGCGTCGACGGGGTCGAGAGCGACGGCCAGCCGAAGATCGTGTACCTGGACTCGCCGATCGCGGTCGGGGCGGGCCAGGCGGACGTCCCGGCCGGGCTCGACTTTTCGGTCGGGGTCCGGCGGTTCACCGACTACACGCTGCTGATCGCCAAGAAGGATCCGGGCCAGGGGATCGTCTGGACGGCGTTCTCCCTCCTGATCGTCGGGCTCGCGATCACGTTCTACCTGCCGCGCCGCCGGGTCTGGGCTCGCCTCCTCCCGACCGGCGAGCTCGCCCTCGTCAATCGCTCGGATCGGTACGTCGACGTCGAGCGGGAGTTCGGGCGGCTGCTCGACGACCTCGTCGCCCGACGGACCCTCCCGCGCGAGGCGGGATTCGTCGCCCCTGCCGACGCCGGGTCGGCCTGACCGGGCCCGACCGGCCGATCGATGGCGACTCTCGACGAGCTGCGGGCGGCTGTCCTCCCTGGCGCCCGCTGGCTTGCTGGGGGGCCGGACCGTCCCCCGTCGACGGCGGCGACACGCGAGCTCGCATGGGTTCGCCTGATG
>JACDAH010000048.1 GCA_013695505.1 Chloroflexota bacterium
GGCTCGGGCCGCCTCGACCGCCGCCACGGTCACGCCGCCCGCCGTCTCGACGAAGATCCCCTCGTTGGCGGCCGTCCGGCGAATCGCCGCGGCCGTCGCCGCGTCGGGGATCGACTCGATCGAGCCGACCGTCCGCCGCGCCAGCTCGAGCGCGTAGCCGCCGTCGGCCGGCGAGCCGATGGCGAGCGAGCGGACGATCGTGTCGGGCGTCCGGACCGGTCGAATCTCGTCGACGCCGTCGGCGAACGCCGTCGCGACCGGGGCACAGCCCTCGGGCTGGCCGCCGACGAACCGGACGTCCTTGCGTTCGACGAGCCCGATCTCAGCCAGCTCTTCGAAGCCCTTGGCGATCTTCGTGAACATCGAGCCCGATGCGATCGGTCCGACGACAACGTCGGGCAGGCGCCAGCCAAGCTGTTCGGCGAGCTCGAACGCGATCGTTTTGCTGCCCTCGGCATAGAACGGCCGGAGGTTGACGTTGACGAACGCCCAGCCCTCCTCGTCGGCGATTTCCAGGCTGAGGCGGTTGATGTCGTCGTAGGTGCCCTCGACCCGGATCACCGTCGCGCCGTAGCTCAGGGCGTGCTCGACCTTGGCCGGTTCGAGATCGGCCGGGACGAAGACGAAGGCCCGCAGGCCCGCGGCGGCCGCGGCGGCCGCGGTCGCGCCGGCAAGGTTGCCGGTCGAGGCGCACGCGAGCGTGTCGAATCCGAACTCGACGGCCCGCGCCGTCGCCACGGCCACCACCCGGTCCTTGAACGAGAGCGTGGGATTGCGGGTGTCGTCCTTCAGGCGGAGCGTCGTCCCCGTTCCGAGCTCGAGGTCTCGGGCCAGCCGATCCGCCTGGACGAGCGCCGTCGGCCCGACGGCCAGACCGCGCTCCGGCGCCCGCGCGACCGGCAGCAGCTCGAGGTAACGCCAGATCCCCGGGGCGCGGGCCGCAATCGAGGCGTGAGTCAGCCGCTCGCGGGCGACGTCGTAATCGTAGACGACCTCGAGTGGCCCGAAGCACGCCGGGCAGACGAAGCTCGGACCAAGCTCCTCGGGTCGGCCGCAGGCCCGGCAGCGGAGCCCGCGAACGTGCGAGGGGGCGGACGTGGGGCCGGCGGTCGGCGCCGGGCGGGTCGGGATCTCGAGGGTCATCGGTCGTCTCCATCGCGGAGGTCCGTCGCCGTCATCGAGCCCGAGAAACCGGAAGACCCTTCCTGTGAGGAAGGGCCTGGGAGGGATCCCTTATCTCGCAGGAGGCCCTGCCCGGATTTGGCACCGTGCCGACGTCGCCGTCGGTCGGTTGTCGGGCTTCACAGGGCCGGTCCCTCCACCACTCTTGATAAGAGTCTTCAGTTGTGTGCGGATAGTAGGCCCCGGATCGCCGCGCGGTCAATCACCCCGCGCGAGCCGCCTTCGGATGTCGCGCCAGGAGTGCCAGCGCGAGGCCGGTGATCGCGGTCAGCACGATCGTTCCGCCGATCAGGTGGGCCGTCCAGGTGACCGGCCCGGTCCGGGAGACGACCAGGAAGTACGCGGCGAACAGCAGGCCCGGGGCGAGGGCCGCGATCGGCCACATCCCGGATCGCGCGCCCGGACGCGCGGCCGCCGGCAGAGGCGAGGACCGGAGCGCCAGGATCGCGAGATCGACGAGGACCCCGCCGAGGACCGGAGCGCCGATCAGGACCTGGCCGTCGTGGAGAAAGGTGAGCCCGGCCATCGTGCCGCCGCTCAGGAGGGTGGCCGTGCCCGCCGGCAGGTCGGGCCAGCGCCGGAGCAGCTCGAGGAGCGGGATCATCAGGATGACGGTCGGTACGATCGCGCCGGCGATCCCGATGTTCGGGCCGTACCAGGTCGCGTCGAACAGCGAATACGGCCAGCGCGGCCATGCGTCGACGAACAGGTTGAGCGGATGGAGCGCGAACGCGGCGACACCCGCGATCGCGACGACGGCCAGGATCGGCGGCAGGAACGACGGCCACGTCGCCTCGCCGGGGCGCTCATCCGGTCGCTGCCAGGCCGCCCGCAGCGGGCCACTGGCGATGAGGGCCGAGGTGACCCCGAGCCCGAGATGGGTCGGGCTGAGCAGCGCCTCGGTGTCGGCCTCGAGCCCGAACGCGACGTGCCAGGCGAGATCCAGAAGACCGACCAGCCCGAACGCCACGACCCCGACGACCGACCAGCCGAAGCCGGCCGGGATCGCCCCAACCGGGTTTCGGCCCTCGAGGCGGGCCGCGAGCGAGGGCGCGAACACGAGGAACGCGACGAGCGAGAACGACGCGTACACGATCGCATGCCACGGGGTGAAGATCGTCTCGAGCGAGTTCGGGTCGTGGGTATGGGCCCAGCCGTCGACGGTGGCCCCGGCGAGCATCGCGACGCCCAGGCCGGCCACGCCCAGCTCGTACCACCATGTCCTGGTCATCCCCGCGGCGCGCGCGGCCACGTTGACGCCGCCCCGGTTGACGCGGGCGAGCCCGACGGTGTGGGCGATCCAGATGGCGGGCAGGGCAACGAGGTCGGTGACGTCGGGCGTCGCGACGACGGGCCGGATCGGCGGCAGCGACCGCCCCGCGAGGAGGTCGCCGATCGCGCTGGCCGGCCACTGGATCGCGCCGAGCGCCGCCTCCCAGGCCGTCTCGAACCCAGGGATCAGCTTCACGGCGGCGAACCCGAGCCCGGTCGCGCCGACCGCGATGGTCAGCATCCGGCGGCTCGGCCTGTCCCAACGACCTGGAGCTCCCAGGAGCAGCTCCGCCACGGCGACCAGCACGAGCGGGGCGAACACGAGACCGGCGACGTCGGAGAGCTTGCCCGTGGTGACGCCCGGCCAGGCACGCTTGAGCACCTGGTCGTTGAGGACCAGGACGAGAATCGCGCCAAGGACGACGGGGTGG
>JACDAH010000071.1 GCA_013695505.1 Chloroflexota bacterium
CGGCGTCGTCAACATCCCGGCGACGGCGCCGGACCAGACGATCCGGCTCGTGTTCCAGGCGACCGACGGCGGCCATGACAGCCTGATCGAGGTCGGCATCGACGATGTGAAGGTCGAGAAGCCTCACCTCTAGCCGCCGGCCGGGACGGCGACCGATCGGGACTCCGCTCCGGTCGGTCCCACGACCGATCAGGAACCGCATCCGACGAACCGGCGTCAAGGGCCGCATCCACTGGCCCCGTCCGGGGCCGGCCAGCCCTGGAGGGCGACGCGATGCGGCAACGACGACATTTCGGTCGGTTCGGACTCGGTCTTTCGACGGCAGTCCTCGGCCTCTTCCTGGCGGTCACCCCGACGCTCGCGTGTGGCGGGTTGATCGGCCCGAACGGGGCGGTGAACCTCCTTCGAACCACCACCCTGGCGGGCTATCACGACGGCATCGAGCACTACGTGACCTCGTTCGAGTTCGCCGGTGGCGGCGGGGCCTTCGGCTCGATCACGCCCCTGCCCGGTATCCCGACGAGCGTCGTGAAGGGCGGCGACTGGACCCTCCAGCGCCTGATCCGGGAGACCAGCCCGCAGTTTGATGCGCGACTCGGGGCGGTCGCAGCACCGGCGGCATCCGCCGGGGCCGTCGAGTTGATGAAGGTCAAGATCGACGCCCTGGACATCACCGTTCTGAAGGGCGGCGCGGCGGACATCGGCGCCTGGGCGAAGGACCACGGCTTCCGCCTTCCGCCCGACTCCCCGGAGGTCCTCGACTTCTATGCCGAGCGCAGCCCGATCTTCCTGGCGGCAGCGTTCGACGCCGACGCAGCGGCGAACCGTGGCCAGCAGGTCGGTGACGGGACACCAGTCCACATCACGATCCCGACCGACAACCCGTGGGTGCCGCTTCGGATCCTCGCCCTCGGCAAGGCCGGCACCGACCAGGTCCAGGCCGACGTCTACCTCCTCACCGACGAGGCCCCGGCGCTCCTGCCCGCGCCGACCGGCCGGAACGGGATCCGCCTCGACCACAGCGCCCCGGCAAGCGAGAGCCTCCTCGCGGACCTCAACGCCGACCGCGGCATGGACTGGGTGCCGACGACATCGGCCTGGCTGACGAAGGTTGCCGTCGACGGGACCGCGGGCCAGCTCGGGTACGACCTGGCGATCGACGCCTCGGGCGCCGGCCGGCCGTCGCCGATCGATGCCGGGTTCACGATGCCGGGCGCGATCGTCCCACCCGCTCAGTTCGACCTGAGCCGGCTGCTCCTGGCCCTCGCCTTCGTTGCGACCGGCCTGGTCGGGATCGCGATGATCAGCCGGGCGCGCCCGTCGACGGGTCGCCCGATCGGCTGGTGACGGACGAAGCGGCGGACCTGAGCGCGCAGCGGACGGTCGACCGATGACCGGCAAGCGGACGGCGGCGGGGCTCGGGCTCGGCCTGGGCCTCGCCGTCCTGACCGGGCTCGGGGCCAACGCCGTCGCGCGGTCGCAGGACCCGCTGGTCATTTCGATCACGATCCACTACTCGCACTTCGAGCCGACGACGGTTCGGGTCCCGACCGGGCGACCCGTGACGTTCGTCATCACGAACACCGACCCGATCGACCATGAGTGGATCGTCGGCAACGCGGCCAGCCACGAGCGTCACCGCACCGGCAGCGAGCCGGTCCATGACGCGCGACCGACCGAGATCTCGATCCCGGCCGGCACCGAGCGGCGCACCACCCTGACGTTCCCGGCCGCCGGCTCGGAGCTGTTCATCTGCCACCTCCCGGGCCACGAGGCATACGGGATGGTGGGAACCGTCGCGATCACGCCGGGCGGCTGACGGAGCTGGCCATCTGACCGGAGCTCGCCATCTTGACTCGGGTCGCGGGCGCCATGCACACTCGGGCGGGGTCCGTCACTCCAGAGGTGCAGGTGGCGACGACCGGGCTGATCGTCCGAAACGCGCGCATCCATCCCACGCGGGGCCTTCCCGTCGACCCCTCCGACGTCCTCGTCGAGGGCGATCGGATCGCGGCGATCGAGCCGCCAGGCTCCAGCCCCGCCGGCGACCGGCTCGAGCTCGACGCCGACGGCCGGCTCCTGTCGCCACCCCTCGTCGACCCGCACGTCCATCTTGACGCGGTTCTGACGGTCGGCGAGCCGCGCTACAACGAGTCGGGCACGCTGATCGAGGGGATCCAGACGTGGGCCGAGCGGAAGCCCTTGCTGACTCACGAGGACGTCAAGAGCCGGGCCCGGACCGCGATCCTCTGGGAGATCGCCCAGGGAACGGGTTTGATCCGCTCGCATGTCGACGTCTGCGATCCCCGTCTCACGGCCCTTCGCGCGCTGATCGAGCTCCGTGACGAGCTCCGCGACCTGGTCGAGATCCAGCTCATCGCCTTCCCCCAGGACGGGATCCTGTCGTTCCCGGACGGCAAGGAGCTCATGCGCGAGGCCATGCGGCTCGGCTGCGACGTGATCGGCGGCATCCCCCACTACGAATGGACCCGCGAGGACGGCGTCGAGGAGGTCCACTTCCTGTTCGACCTTGCCCGCGACACCGGCGCCCCGATCGACCTCCATTGCGACGAGACCGACGATGAGCAGTCGCGCTTCCTCGAGGTCGTGGCGGCCCGCACGATGCGCGACGGGATGGGCGGCCGGGTCGTGGCCGGTCACACGACGGCGATGGGCTCGTACAACGACGCGTACGCCTTCAAGCTCCTCCAGATCCTCAAGGTCGCCGGGGTCACGATCGTCGCAAATCCCCTGGACAACATCGTTCTCCAGGGCCGCTTCGACACCTACCCGAAGCGGCGCGGGATGACCCGGGTCAAGGAGCTCGACGCCGCCGGGGTGAATGTCGCATGCGGTCACGACTCGATCATGGACCCGTGGTACCCGCTGGGGAGAGGGTCGATGCTCGACGCTCTGTCGATGCTGGTCCACGTCTCCCAGATGACCGGCCGGAGCGAGCTGTTTCGGGCCTGGGAGATGGTCACGATGAACCCCGCCCGGGCCGCCGAGGTCGAGTGGGGTGTCGCAGCCGGCAAGCCGGCCAACTTCGTCATCTTCGATTGCGTCGACGAGGCAGAGGCGATCCGCCTCCGCCCCGCGGCGCGCTGGGTCGTCCGTCATGGCCGGCTGGTCGCCGAGACCGAACCGGCACGGAGCGTCGTGCACGAGAGCGGGGGCGCCCAACCCGTGACGTACCGGCGCGATGAGGAACGCGGGGGCCGGGCCGGGCCACCCTCGCAGGCCAACGCGGGCCAGGACCGCGCCACGTCGGGAGAAGGAGTGGAGAGATGACGGCTGGATTGGTCAGCGGACAGGGCATGCCCTCGCGAGAGGGCGATCTGTCGATCGAGGGGCACGGCATGGAGCCGATCCCCGACAGCGCACGCTATGGCTCGGTCAACCGGGTCTTCACCGTGTGGTTCACCCCGAACCTCGTGCCGGCAGGATTCTTCCTCGGGACGCTGGCCGCTGCGTCGTTCATCGGCCTCGGCTTCTGGACGGCCCTGGCTGCGATCGTCATCGGCAACCTGGTCGGTTCCGTGATCGTCGGGCTGCTCGCCCAGATGGGCCCGAAGACCGGCATGGCCCAGATGCCCCTCGCCCGCCTTGCCTACGGTAAGAGCATCGTCGTGCCCGGGCTGCTGAACTGGCTGAGCTGCATCGGCTGGGACGGAATCAACTCGGTCTTCGGCGCCGCTGCGATCTCGATCCTGACCGGGCTGCCATTCATCGTCTCGCTGCTGATCATCGTGATCTGCCAGGGATTGCTCGGGATCCTCGGCTACGAGGCGATCCACACCTTCGAGAAGTACATGGCGCTGGTCCTCGGCGCGCTGTTCGTCGTCCTGACGGTCGCGATCGTGGGGCAGGCTTCGACGGGCCTCGCCCGGCCCGACGCGGTGGCCGGGCTCGATCAGCTCGGCGCCTTCATCCTGTACAGCACGATCATCGCCAGCTTCGTCGTCGCGTGGGCCCTCTACGCGTCTGACTACACCCGGTACCTGCCGGCGTCCACGGACAGCTCGCGCGTCTTCTGGTGGACGGTCCTCGGTCTGACGCTGTCGGCCGGCTGGGTCGAGACGCTGGGGCTGCTGGTGGCCGACAAGGCGACCGAGGGCGGCGCGGTCGACACGATCAACACGATCCTCTCGGGCTCGCCCCTGGCCGCACTCGCGATGCTGGCGATCGGCATCGGAACGGTCGCGGTCAACGCGATGAACGACTACACGGGCTCGCTCTCCCTGCAGGCGGCCGGCATCCGCTTGCCGCGGGTCCTGTCGGCCGCGCTCGTCGCGATCCTCGGCTTCGGGGTCACGCTCTGGCTCAACTCGGAGAATCTCGTCGGAAAGATCGAGAACATCCTTCTCTTCCTGAGCTACTGGATCGCGCCGTGGGCGGCCGTCGTGTTGGCCGACTGGCGACTTCGGCGAGGCCAAGCGAACGTCAGCCGCCTCGTCGATTTCGGCGGCCTGCATTCGGGCGCTCTCGCCCTCGCGGCGATGCTGATCGGGTTTGCTGTGTCGCTGCCGTTCCAGACCTCAACGCTCGGTGGCGAGATCGCGGCCAATACGGGCCTGCCGATCAACGGGCTCGCCGCATCGCTCCACTACGCCGACCTCGCCTACCTGGTGGGCTTCGTCGTCGCGTTCGCGATCTTCTGGGTCGGGGCCCGATCCATGGCAGACCGCCCCGTCGGCCAGGAAACCGCAGCCGCCTGATCGCGGCCGCACTACGGATGGACGGGGCTTCGCCGGCGGCGAGCCCCGTTCGTCATGTCAGGGAGGCAGCACCGGCCGGCGGTGGCTGACGGGCGCGAGATCCAGGGACGCGACATGGGCGCTGATCTCCTCGCCGGTCGCGATCCACAGCCCGTCGATCGCCTGGGCCCGCTCGATGAGGGTCTCGAGCGCAACCGCTCGCGAGGCACGGCCTGACACGAACGGGTGGTTCGTCAGCATGAACAATCCGCCCTCCTCGACGAGCGCCTCGAGCTCGAGGGTCCAGCGGGCGAGGACGTCGAGCGGGCTCGAGATCACGCCGGATCCGGTGATCCCGGGCAAATAGTTGTAGGGCTCCCAGTCGTCGAGTGCCCAATGGCCGGGAAGCTCGATCAGGGTCGGCGCATCGGGTTGTGCCGATGTCGCGAGCACGTACGGGTGATCCGCATCCATCAGCCCGGAGTCGTAGATGAAGCCGTGCTTCGCGAGCAGAGCGGGCGTCTCGAAGGTCAGCTCCCAGTTCGGACCGCGGTGGCCCGCAGGCCGGACGCCGAGGACCTCGTCGAGAGAGGCGAGGCCGCGGACGATGCGGGCTTCCTCCTCAACCGGGCTCGCGCCGTGGGCTGTTTCGTGAAGATAGCCGTGATGGGCGATCTCATGGCCCGCGTCGCGGATCGCGCGGCAGATCGCCGGCCAGCGCTCGGCGCTGTAGCCCGGGATGAAGAACGTGCCCCGAATCCGACGCCGATCGAGGACGCGCAGCAGCCGGGCGATCCCGGTCCGGGCGCCGTAGGCCTGGTGGCTCATCGTGTCGAGCCAGGCCGCGCTCTCGGGGTGCTCGAACAGGATCGGGCTCTCGGCGTCGACGTCGAACCCGACGAAGTCGATGCCGGTCAGGCCACGCACGATCGCAAGCATGTCGCGGGCCGACGGGCCACCGGCCTCCGGCGTGCCCGTGCCCGGAGCGTAG
>JACDAH010000077.1 GCA_013695505.1 Chloroflexota bacterium
TCCGGATCCCGTTCGTCGAGCGCGACGTGCCGATCATCGCCGACGACGTCGTCGATCCGGCGTTCGGGACCGGCGCGGTGAAGATCACCCCGGGCCATGACCACGATGACCACGAGACGGGCCTCCGGCACGGCCTGGCGATGCCGACCATCCTCGCCGACGCCGCCGCGATCACCGCAACCGGCACCCGCTATGACGGAATGGATCGATACGCCGCCCGAACGGCGATCCTCGCCGACCTCGCGGCCGCCGGGGACGTGGCCGGCGAGAAGGTCCACGAGCTCGTTCTCGGGCGCTGCGAGCGCTCGGGCGACGTCATCGAGCCGCGTCTGAAGACGCAGTGGTTCATCCGGACCGGGCCGCTCGCCGCGGCCGCTCTCGAGGCGACCCGGAGCCGCCGCGTCCGGATCGTGCCCGACCGGTTCGAGAAGACCTGGGAGCACTGGCTGACGAACATCCGCGACTGGAACGTCTCGCGCCAGCTGTGGTGGGGCCACCGGATCCCGGCCTGGTACTGCCCGGACGGGCACGCGACCGTGACCGACGACCCGGCCGGGCCGCCGGCCTGCGTCGTGTGCGGCCGTGCCGCGGCCGAGCTCGACCAGGACTCGGACATTTTCGACACTTGGTTCAGCTCGGGCCTCTGGCCGTTCTCGACGCTCGGCTGGCCGGACGACACCGCCGACCTCCGTCGGTTCTACCCGACGGCGGTCCTCGAGACGGGCTGGGAGATCATCTTCTTCTGGGTCGCCCGGATGGTCATGCTCGGGATCGAGCTGACCGGCGAGCCGCCGTTCCACACGATCTCGCTGTCGGGTCTGATCCGCGATCCCGAGGGCAGGAAGATGTCGAAGACGAAGGGCAACGTCGTCGACCCGCTCGCGGTGATGGAGGAGGCCGGCGCCGACGCCCTCCGCTTCTCCCTGCTCCACGGCGCGACCGCCGGCCAGGACCAGCGGTTCGGGCCGCAGAAGCTGGAGCTCGCCCGGAACTTTGCGAACAAGCTCTGGAACGCCGCCCGGTTCGTGCTCGGGGCGCGGCCGGCGGAGATCGCCGCAGACGCGCGGCGGGTCGCTCCCGACGAGGCCCACCTCGGCCCGACGGAACGGTGGATCCGCTCGCGTGCGGCGTCAACGACGGCCGCGGTCGACCGCGGGATCGCCGAGTACCAGTTTGGCGAGGTCACCCGCGCTCTCCACGACGGGATCTGGTCCGAGTTCTGCGATTGGGGGATCGAGCTGGCCAAGGTCGGCCTGGCCGACGAGACGCGTCCAGCCGAGGCGAGGGCCGCGACGTGGTGGACGCTGGTCGAGGCTCTCGACCGTTACCTCCGCCTGCTCCACCCGGTCATGCCGTTCGTGACCGAGGCGATCTGGGGCGCGCTGCCCCGGGCGAACGGCGAGGCGGAGATGCTGATCGTCGCCCGCTGGCCGGCGCAGGAAGGTCATGCGGACGTCGCGCTCGACGCGAAGTTCGACGAGGTCGTCCAGACTATCGTCGCGATCCGCAACGCCCGGGCCAACGCCGACGTGCCCGCCGGGATCTGGCTGGAGACGCACCTGGCGCTACCTGAGGACGCCTTCGATGCGTTCGAGACGGTCGCGCCGTCCATCGCCCGCCTGACCCGGGCCCGGCCGCTCACGCTGCACCGTCGCACCGAGGACCTGCCCCGACCCGCAGGCAGCCTCGAGGTCGTCCTGCCGGCCGGCGACATCGAGGCCACGATCGTGCCGCCGGCCAGCTGCGATGACACGGCCGGACGCGACCGAGCTCGTCTCGAGAAGGAGCTGGCGGAGGCCGAGGGCCACCTCGCGGCCGCGGAGGCCCGCCTTGCGAACTCGTCCTTCACGGGCAAGGCTCCGCCGGCAGTCGTCGAGGGTGCCCGGACGCGCGCGGCGGAACTAGCCGACCAGGTGGCCCGACTCCGGGAGCGCCTCGGGTGAAATCGCACTGAGCAAAGGACACGTTCGTTCACTTGACGACTCTCGCCAAGTCGGCTCACCTTGGTTCGGTGCCGATCGGATCTGCCGCTATTTACCTCGCTCTGGCCGGCCTCGCCTTTGCTGAAGGCCCTTCGCGCGGCACCAGGAGGTGGCGTAGGATCGCCTTCCTTGCCCTTGGTGGCCTCGTGTTGTCGGTCATCCTTCGGGGTGGCATCGATACCGAGTCACTCTTCAACGACCCGCCCGTGATCGACCTGCTCGTAGTGCTC
>JACDAH010000083.1 GCA_013695505.1 Chloroflexota bacterium
CCCTACTCCTCTTCGCTCAGCCGGCGGTTGATCCGGGCGATCTCGTGGATGAACCGTCGGCGATCGGGATGCTCGAGATCGAGGACCTCGTCGAGCCCCCAGTGGAAGTGATAGGCCACGTACGCGACCTCCTCATAGAGCCGCTCGACCGCGTACGTCACGATCCCCCCAGGCGATCACCTGCCATCTCGATCGTGAACTCGTGCCGGCAGGACGGGCAGGCGACGGCCGCCTGGCTGGTTCCCTCCTGGTTGACCCGGCGATAGAGGTCCTGCAGGAAGGCCAGATCGGACGCGAACATGTTCTCGATCACGCCGGGGTTGACCTCGCCAAGCCGGCCCAGCCGGGTGACGACCCGCGACAGGAGCAGGACCGTGAGGTACGACTCGTTCTCGCGGACCCGCGGATCGCGCTGGGGGACGATCTCGTCCTTGGCTGTCGCAAGGCGCATGACGCCGTCGCGATGGACCACTCCGGCCTGATCGACGTACCCGCGCGGCAGGAGGAACGGGAATTCCGTCTGGAGTTCGTGGCCGGCGGAGCCCGGGGCGACCGCGTATGCGTCGCCGGCGCTGTTGGCCATGGTCTAGAGAACCCGCTCGATCGACTCGGTGACGATCGAGACCTCCTCCATCAGGACCTCGTTGGCGCCGGCCTTGAGCGTGCCGGTGCTGATCTTGGAGACCCACGCGTTGGTGAAGTTGTAGCGGGCGACCTCCGAGCCGTCGTACGACTTCAGGATCACCGAGCCATTGCGGCGGGCGTCGCCGAGCTTGCCCTGCATCACCGCCTCGTGCCACTGCCAGAGCGCCTTCGAGGCGTTCTTCGCCCGCTTGAGGGTGATCGTGGCCGGCTTGACGGCGCCCGGCGCCTTGTGGATGACGAGCTTGCCGTCGGGCGTGTTCTCCTTGAGCTCGATCACGTCGACCTCGGACGCGAGACCGCTCACCTCGGAGAACTGGGCGATCTCGGTCCGATCGATCTCGATCGCGAATGTGTACGACGCGAGCGCGTCGGACGGCAGGCTTGGAAGGCCCTTGGCCATGACCGGCTTCCTCCTTGCTGGGTTGAGGCTCGACTATTCCTCGAGCGCTGCGCCGCCCGAGAACTGGGCGATGCGGAACACGACGAACTCGGCCGGCTTGACGGGCGCGATCCCGACCTCGACGACGAGCTGGCCCGCGTCGACGACTTCGGGCGGATTGTTCTCGGCGTCGCACTTCACGTAGAACGCTTCGCCTGGCGTCGCCCCGAAGAGGGCGCCGTCGCGCCAGGTCCGCACGAGGAAGGCGTTCAGGGTCCGCTTGACGCGCTGCCAGAGGTTCAGGTCGTTGGGCTCGAAGACGACCCACTGGGTGCCCTCGATGATCGACTCCTCGACGTAGTTGAAGAGGCGCCGCACGTTCAGGTAGCGCCATGCCGGATCGCTCGACAGCGTCCGCGCGCCCCACACCCGGATGCCCCGGCCGGGGAACGCCCGGATGCAGTTGACGCCGGTCGGGTTGAGCTGATCGTGCTCGCCCTTCGTGATCTGGAGCTCGAGCGCGAGTGCGCCCCGGATGACCTCGTTGGCGGGCGCCTTGTGGACCCCGCGGGTGTCGTCGTTCCGCGCCCAGATGCCCGCCATATGGCCGCTCGGGGGGATCAGCATGCCCTGCGCGCTGACGGGATCGAAGACCTTGATCCACGGCCAGTACAGGGTCGCGTACTTCGAATCGTAGCCGGCCTTGTCCATCCGCCACTCGCGAACCTGCTGGGCGTTGAGGCCTGGAGGAGCGTCGAGGATCGCGACGCGGTCGCCCATGAGCTCGCAGTGGGCGATCATCGCCTGCTGCACGGACTGGACGCCTTCGAGATCGAGAATGCCCTTCTGGTAGACCGCCATCAGGTCCGGGACGGCCAGCATCGTCACCGTGTCGACGGCCTCGAGACCGGCGAAGCCAGTCCGGTCCGCAGCGTCGCCGACGTAGTCCTCGGGCGACAGCCGGACCGGCTTCGCCGCGTCGGCCCCGGCGAGGCTCACGCTGCCCTTGGCCGGCACGCGGTCGAGGGCGCTGGCGGTCCCGATCTCCTCGAGCTGGATGAGCTTCGAGCGCTCCTTGACGGCGGTCACGACGTTGGTCTTGCCGCGCTTCGACGTGACGCCCTCGTAGACCTCGGGGTCTCGTCCCGGCGCCGTGACGGTGAGGTTGAACGTGTCACCCTCCGCACCGGTGGCCTCGGTGACCTCGACCTTGATCTGGTTCCCGGCGGGCCCGGGCTCGAGGGCCAGGACGCGATAGCTCGTCGCCCCGCCCTCCTTGGCGGCCGCGATCTCGGCCCGCGCCTGGGGCATTGGCGAATCGCCGCCGACCCGGACGACATATGCCGCTCCGCCGCCGTTGAGGAAGTAGCCGTAGACCGCGTGAGCGAGGTACGAGCCCTCGAAGAAGTCTCCGAACGTGGTCACGAACTGGGCCCAGTTCGTGACC
>JACDAH010000098.1 GCA_013695505.1 Chloroflexota bacterium
CGGCGGGCGACGAAGTCGGCGATGCCTTCGGCCGCGGCCGGATCGAGCGGGGGCGGCGTGAACTCGGCGAGGAGCTGCTTCCAGATCCGGTTCGCCCGTTGGGTCGCGGTCCGGGCGCCATCCTCGAGCCACGTCTCGTAGTTCCGCCAGTCGGACACGATCGGGCGGTAGAACGCGGTCTCGAAGCGCTCGAGGGTGTGGGCCGAGCCGAAGAAATGCCCGCCGGGACCGACCTCCGCGATTGCCTCGAGCCCGAGCGACGCCTCGTCGACGGCGACCGGCTGGAGGATCTCGGACATCATCTGGAGGATCTCGGCGTCGATGATCAACTTCTCGTACGACGCGGTCAGCCCGCCCTCGAGCCAGCCGGCGCCCTGGTAGAGCAGGTTGACGCCGCCCATCATCGCGCCCCAGACGGCCATCTCCGACTCGTAGGCCGCCTGGGCGTCGACGACCGCCGATGCCGTCGCGTTCGACGAGCGCCAGGGAAGCCGATAGCGCCGCGCCATCTGGCCCGATGCGATCGCACCCTTGACGTACTCGGGGGTGCCGAAGGCCGGCGAGCCGGTTCGCATGTCTACGTTGGAGGTGAACGCGCCATACACGACAGGTGCGCCACGCCGGACGACCTGGGTCAGCGCGACGCAGAACAGCGCCTCCGCGTTCTGCTGGGCGATCGCCGCCGCGAGCGTCACCGGCGTCATCGCTCCCGCCAGCGTGAACGGCGTCGCGACCACGGCCTGGCCGGCTTCGGCCATTGCGATCAGGCCGTCGCTCATCGGGCCGTCGAGGCGGAGCGGCGAGTTGGTGTTGATGATCGTGATCAGCGAGGGACGTTCCAGGAGCTCCTCGCGCGAGACCCCGCGCGCCATCTCGACGATCTTGAGCGCGTCCTCGACGACGGTCGCGCCGGTGCCGAGGCAGTGCCACGTCTTGTCGAGCGTCGTCGCAAGGCATCCGTACTCGTCGAGATGGCGGGTCTCGACCGGCAGGTCGGTCGGCTCGAGCGGACCGCCCGCCTCCTGGTGGATGACGTTGATGGCGCTGATCAACCCGACGTAATCCTGGAAGTCCCGCCACGTGCCGGGGCGCCGGCCGCGATCGATGTCGGATACGAAAGCCGGCCCGCCGACCGACGCGAACACGACGTTCCGGCCGCCGAGCACGACGTCTCGCTCCGGGTTCCGGGCGCGGAGCGTGAACTCCGCCGGAGCGGTCGAGACCAGCTCCTCGATGAGCGCGGGATCCAGGCGGACGCGACGGTTCGAGCGGTCGACGCTTGCCCCGGCCGCCGTCAACCGGTCGATCGCTCGGTCGCCGAGGACCTCGACGCCGACCTCGGCGAGAATTCGGAGCGACGTCCGGTGGATTTCCTCGACGTGGTCGGCCGAGAGGACCTCGAGCGGGGTGAATGGGTTCGTCAGCGTTCGGAACGGGAGCTGGGGAATGCCGCCGCCGGTCCGGCGGATGTGCCGGCGGTGGGCGACGGGCTCGGTCGGCTCGATGGCGTCGGCGGTCACGCTCCGGTCCGATCGCCGGGCGGAGTCGGGAACATCGGCTGGACCGTGCCCTGCAGGCGCCGAATGTTTCGGCGTGCGATCCGGAGCTGAAGGGCCAGGGCGAAGATCGCCACCACGAGTGCTGCCACGACCGCGATCCCACCTTCGGCGGACGAGAAGTGCATCAGCGCGAGCGCGACCGTGGCGCCCGAAACGACAGCGTTCAGGACCATCACGAGCGTCGGAGTGCCGGCGATCAAGTGGACGAGCTGCGCCGTTCCCGGCGGCACGGCCATGGTGATCCCGATCCCTGGTGCGTCGTCGTGGACGCCCATCACGAAATAGGGCTCGAGATCGGGCGCGATCTCGAGATACGCCCCGCGGATCCGGTTCATCCCCGACACGGTCACCGCATCGTGGTAGTTGGTCGCGCCCATCCGGAGCCACGTTCCGACCCCGACGAACAGCGCGACGGGCAGGATGACCAGCGCGAACACGAAGAACGCATCGTTGAAGCCGCTGACACCAGCGATCAGGCCCAGTGCCACCATCGCTCCGGTCAGCGTCGAGAGATACATCCCGGCTCGAGAGAACGATTCGTTCCAGGCGAGGCTGCGCGACGCAAGCAGGGACCAGTGCTCGGTGGAGAGGATCTGGAGCCGGATCTGGACCGGCGTCGGCGTGGCCGCCGGGCCGCCACCGACTGGCGCGGGGCCCGGTTCTGCCGGTGGTGTCGCGCTGCGCTCGAACGTCATCGGTGACCCTCACTGCTGTCCGCGGAGCGTACCGCTCGCGAGCCTCTGTCGAGGGCGCGGCGCACGAGGTGGGCCGCGGGCGGGCACCGCCCGGGCGGCATCTCGGATGGGGGGCCGACGATCATGCGGCCGAGACGATCAACTCGGCGATCGAGCCTATGAGCAGATCCGCCTCCCGCCGCAGATCCGCGACGCCGGCCACACCGCTCGTGACCCCGACCGAGCGGGCGCCTGCCTCGCGCGCCATCCGGAGATCGGCCGGGGCGTCCCCGACCATCACTGTCCGGTCGATCGCCACGCCGAGACGATCTGCGAGCTCCTGGAGGGCCGCCGGGTCCGGCTTGCGCGGGCCGTCGTCGTCGCCGCACAGCAGGGTGTCGACGGAGGCGCTCAACCCGAGGCCGGAGAGGGTCGCATCGGTCGGGCGGCGGTCATCGGTCGTCGCGACTGCGATCCTCCGGCCGCTGGCCCTGATCGCCTCGAAGATCAGCGGCAAGTCGGCGAGCGGAACCGCGAGCGCCACCGGATCCGGTTCGAACCACGCTTCGGCGAGAATCCGCCGAGCGGCGCTGACGCTGGGACACCAGCGCCTGAGCACGGCGCCGATCAGCTCCGCGATCTCGCCCATCGTGGCGACGGCGAGCGGCCCGCTCGGCGCGACACGGCTCGCCTGGGGATCGAAGCCGATCGTCGCGAAGATGTCGCCCGAGACGGGCCGGCTCGAGGCGAGCTCCAGCCGCGTCCCGAGGTCGCGCGCCCACGCGGCCCACATCGCGTCGAACGAGATGAGCGTCCCGTCCTTGTCGAAGACGACGAGGTCGATCTCGTCGAGGATCGGATGGAGGGTCATCGGCCCTCGCGTCGCGAACTCGAGCACCCCGCCGTCGGCGGCCGTGCACGACCGCCGCCATTCGTCGCGGCGAGCGCCATCAGCTCTCCGCGATCGCCTGCTCGAGCGCGTCGCCGGCATTCGCCTCGCCGGCGAGGACGAGCGTGGCCTCCGGCGGGAACGACAGGGCGATCGAGTCGCCCACGACGCCCGCGGCAAGGCCCGGATCGTTGAACTGGTCGAACGACAGGCTCGCCTCGTTGCCGATCCGGACACGGGTCCGGACGATCGAGCCGAGGAAGCTGACATCCTCGATCGTGCCCGTCAGACGGTTGCTTCCGCCGGCCTCGCCGACCTCGACCGTCTCGGGCCGGATCGCGACCGTCACTCGATCGCCCGTGGCGGCGCCCGGCTTCGAGCCGCGGATCTCCTGGCCCTCGAGGTTCAGCCGGGCGGTGGCTCCGTCGATGACCTGAGCCGCGAGCAGGTTCAGGGTGCCGACGAACGACGCGACGAACGGGGTCGCCGGGAAGTTGTAGATGTCTGGCGGCGGCCCGATCTGCTCGATCCGGCCTTCGCTCATCACGACCACGCGGTCCGACAGGGACAGGGCCTCCTCCTGGTCGTGCGTCACGTAGACGGTCGTGATCCCGAACTGGCGCTGAATTGACCGGATCTCCTTGCGCAGGGCAACGCGAATCTTGGCGTCGAGCGCCGACAGCGGCTCGTCGAGCAGGAGGACGTCCGGCTCGATCGCCAGCGCCCGTGCCAAGGCGACGCGCTGCTGCTGGCCGCCCGACAGCTGGTACGGGTAGCGGCCGCCCTTGTCGGGCAGGTTGATCAGACCGAGCAGTTCGTCGACACGCTTGTGGATCGCGTCCTTCGGGCGCTTCCGGACCCGCAGCCCGAACCCGATGTTGTCCGCCACGGTCATGTTGGGGAACAGGGCATACGACTGGAAGACCATCCCGACGTTGCGCCGGTTCGGCGGCCGATGGGTGATGTCCGTGCCGCCGATCGAGATCGTGCCGGCGGTCGGCTGCTCGAACCCCGCGATCATCCGAAGGGTCGTCGTCTTGCCGCAGCCCGAAGGCCCGAGGAACGACACGAACTCGCCCTTCTCGGCGGACAGGTTGAATTCGTGAACCGCGTAGGTCGTCCCGAACTGCTTCTGGATGCCGGTCAGGGTGAGATAGCTCATGCGGTCCTTGCTCCGTCAGTGGGCGCCGGCAATCTGGATCTTCTGGCGCGACTGGCGCCCGATCAGGCCGAGCAGGCCCATCGCGATCCAGGTCAGGCCGAAGCTGATCAGCGAGACGGCGGCCGGCTCGTACGCCCGGTTGCCACCGATGAGCTCGATGTATGGGCCGAACGCCGGTCGGGCGAGGAAGGTCGCGATCGTGAACTCGCCGACGACGATCGCCAAGGTCAGGAAGGCACCGCTCAGCAGCGAAACCCGGAGATTCGGGAAGATGACCCGCACGAGCACCGTGATCCAGCCGGCGCCGAGGCTCTGCGACGCCTCGGTGAGGCTCCGGACGTCGATGGATCGCAGGCCGGTGTCCACGGCCCGGTACATGTACGGAAACGAGAGCACGACGTATGCCGCGATGAGCAGCACGTTGCTGCCGAGGTCGGAGCCGGCGAGCGGGAACGGATCGCCGCTGTACGACCGGATCAAGCCGAACACCAGGATGATCGGCGGGATGACGAACGGCAGCAGGGTAATGAACTCGATGTACGGCCGAAGGCGAGGCAGGCGGAGCCTGACCCAGAACGCCGTCGGCACGATGAGGATCGTGCTGACGACGATCGTGATGATCCCGACCAGGAACGAGTAGAACAGGGTCTGGCCGAACTGCGGGTCGTCGACCACGACGGCGTAGGCCGAGAACAGGGGCTCCGAGCGCATCGAGAACGCGAACGTGCCGAGGAGGGGCAGGAAGAAGTACAGAAGGCCGATGATGAAGACGATCCACCAGACGAACGATGCGGGCCCGCGGCGCGGCTTGGTCGCGGCCGGGCGTTGCGTGCCTCTGGTCAAGACCGACGCGGCGGAGCCTCTGGTCGAGACCGACGCGGCGGAGCCCGTCGAGAGTCCGCCGGGGGTTCCGGTCATCGCTGCCAGCGCTCCGCGCGCCGCTGGAGGAGCGCGTACGCGCCGATCGTCACCGCCATGATCGCGACCATGCCCATCGCCAACGCGTAGCCGATCCCCGGATCGTTGAGAGCGTCGCCGCGGATCTGGCGCGTGATCTGGATGGTCACGATGTTGATGGAGCCGCCGGTCAGCGCGAACGCCGTCGCCTGCGCCCCGAAGGCGTTTCCGAAGAGAAGGATCACGGTCCCGAGGAGCGAAGGCAGGAGGATCGGAAAGGCGACGAAGCGCCAGTACTGGAACGCGCTCGCGCCCATGTTCTCCGATGCCTCGCGCCAGTCCTTGCGCAGCCCGTCGATGGCCGGCGCGATGATCAGGACCATCAGCGGGAACTGGAAATAGAGATAGGCGAGCTCGAGGGCCGTCTTCGAGTAGATGTTCAGGTGGACGCCGCCGGCCAGAAGGAGCGGCGTCAGGATGCCCGACGCCCCAACGGTGAATGTGAAGGCGAACGCGAGCGGAACGCCGGCGAAGTTCGAGGCGACCCCCGAGTACGTCATCAACGCCGAGCGCAGGAAGCGGGGCAGCCCGCCCATGATCACCGCGTACGCCAGCAGGAACCCGAAGATGCCCCCGACGACCGCGGTGACGAGGCTGATCTCGATGCTCGCGAAGTACGAGTCGGCAAGGTTCGGCTGCGACAGAGCGGAGTAGTTCTGGAGAGTGAACGCGCCGTGGGCAGGGTCGTTCGGCGCCACGGCGAGGTTCTGGAAGCTGCCGCTCGCGAGATAGAAGGTCGGGATGACCAGGAATGCGAGGGTGAAGATCAGAAACGGCATGACACCCAGCCATGCCCAAGAGAACCCTCGCCCGGGACGCGCGGAAGGCGCGCCCCGGGGCGGTGTCGTCGCTGCAGCGGTCATCGCTGCGGTTCGGCGCGGAGCGCCGAGCCTGGCTCTACTTGACCGTCACGTTGACGGTGGTCGGCCAGCCCTTGGCGATCACGTCGGTCGCCTTGGTGATCTGGTCGAGGGTCGGCAGCAACGCGCCGCTCGTGTCGGGCAACTTGGCCTGGGCCGCCGCGTCGACGGTCTTGTTCTTGACCATGTCGTCGTAGCGGATCGGGTTGCAGTACCCCGCGAGCCAGTTGTTCTGCCCGGCGTCGGAGTACAGGTACTCCATCCAGAGCTTGGCGGCGTTGGGATGTGGGGCGAAGGCGCTGATCGCCTGCACGTACATCCCGCCGAACCGGCCCGACTTCGGGACGACGACGGTGATGGGCGGGTTGCCCTTGAGCGAGTCCTTGTCGGCGAGGGCGTTGTACGTCCACGCGATCCGGATCGGCGCGTCGCCGGCGGCGACGTTCGCGGTCTTGGCGATGATCGGCACGAAGTTGCCGGCGTCATTGAGCTGCTTGAAGAACGTCAGACCGGGGGTTGCGTCGTCGGCGGATCCGCCGGTCGCGATGCCGGCTGCCCAGACAGCGCTGATCGCCTGGTTCGAGACGGTCGGGTCGCCGGCCAGAGCGACCTGGCCCTTGTATTCAGGCTTGAGCAGGTCGCTCCAGTCCGCCGGGACGTTGGCGACCTTCGTGGTGTTCACCTCGAACGACAGCACGCCGTAGTAGTCGCCGTACCACGACCCATCGGCATCCTTGGCCGTGTCCGGGATGGAGGCCCAGGTCGCGACCTTGTAGGGCGCGATGAGGCCGGCGGTCTTCGCCTGCGGGCCGAACGCGAGGCCGACGTCAATGACGTCAGGGGCCGCGGGGCCCTTGTTCGTCTTGTTCGCCTCGATCGCGGTGATCTCGTCCTTCGAGCCGCCGTCCGGGTTCAACTCGTTGATCTTGATCCCGAACTTCGAGCTGAAGTCGGTCAGCGACTTGCCGTAGTTGCACCACGAGTGGGGTAAGGCGATCGTGGTCAGGTTGCCCTCGGCCTTGGCGGCGTCGACGAGGGACTGGGGAACGTTCGGGATGGCCGCGGCCGAGCCGCTGCCTCCGGCCGGGGCGCTGGTGCTGCAGGCGGCGGCGGCGATCGCGACGGCCGCGAACGCAACCGCCACGCGAGTAGGACTGGTCCTGGTGGTCAATTCCGCTCTCCTTGAACGATGACTTACGGGATCCGGACGGCACGATTGCCGAGAGGCCGACGGGGCCGGCGCGACCGATCTCCTCCAAGTGGCGATGGCGCGGCTCGTGTCGGCTGGCGGGGACGACGCACGGGACGGGCGCGTGCCAGTCGGGTGCATTTGACCGCCGCGGGCACGGTGCGTCAAGAGTGTGATTGATCCGTCATCGCTCTGAAGGCGATCCCTGCACGGTCCGGGACGCAGAGGCGGCGCCGCGTCCCACGCTGCGCATGACGGCATCGAGGAGGAGGTCGGCGGCTTCGAGGGCCTGCTCGCGCGTCACGTCGAGATGGGTCACGGCCCGGATCGTCCGGTCATTGAACGCGACGACGAGGACGCCCGCGTCGCGCGCGGCGGCGACCACGGTGGGAGCGTCGGGCGCACCATCGGCCATCCGGAAGACGATGATGTTCGTCTGGACCGCCGCCGGGTCGAGATCGATGGCCGGGCTGGCGGCCAGCCGGCCGGCCAACAGCCGGGCATTGGCGTGGTCGTCCACGAGTCGGTCGAGATGGTGGTCGAGAGCATGCTCCGCGGCCGCGGCAAAGATCCCGACCTGGCGCATGGCCCCGCCCGCCATCCGGCGGTAGCGCGTTGCCGCCGCGACGAACTCGGCAGAGCCCGTGAGCATCGAGCCACCCGGCGCGCCGAGCCCTTTCGAAAACGCGACACTCGCGACATCGAAGGTTCGGGCGAGATCCGCGATCGGCACACCGAGCGCCGCCGCCGCATTCCACAGGCGGGCGCCGTCGAGGTAGGCGGCGATGTCGTGGGCGCGGGCCGCCTCGGCGATCGCCCGGCCCGTGGCGACGTCGATCACCACGCCGCCGGCTCGGTTGTGGGTG
>JACDAH010000113.1 GCA_013695505.1 Chloroflexota bacterium
GGCCGGGGCCGAGCGTGAACCGTGCGGCGCGGTCTTGAGCGACGCGGCACAGGGTCGGGGTTTACCCTCATCCGATGGACCCCACCGGATCGCCACGAATTGCCGTCGAACGACCCGTCTCGGGAACGCCTGACATCGGTGATGCCGACGCGATCCTGACCCCGGACGCGCTCGCCTTCGTGGCCGACCTCCAGGCCACGTTCGGTCCGCGCCGGGAGGCGTTGCTCCAGGCCCGCCGCGACCGCCAGACCGCCATCGACGGCGGCGCCGACCTCGACTTCGACCCCGCCACCGCGGACATTCGCACGGCGGACTGGACCGTCCCGGCCGCTCCCGCCGACCTCGACGACCGGCGGGTCGAGATCACCGGCCCGGCCGAGCCGAAGATGATGATCAATGCCCTCAATTCGGGCGCCCGGGTCTTCATGGCCGACCTGGAAGACGCCCTGAGCCCGACCTGGGCGAACGTGATCGGCGGTCAGGCTGCCCTCCGCGACGCAGTCCGCGGCGAGCTCGCCTTCACGAGTCCGGAGGGCAGGGCCTACCGGGTCGGGGAGCGGCCCGCCCAGCTGGTCGTCCGGCCGCGCGGCTGGCATCTCGAGGAGCGTCACCTCCAGCTCGATGGCGCTCCGCTGAGCGCGTCCCTGGTGGACGCGGGGCTGTACCTGTTCCACAACGGCGCCGAGCGCGTCCGGCGCGGGACGGCGCCGTACTTCTACCTGCCGAAGCTCCAATCGGCGGCGGAGGCGGGGCTCTGGGCGGAGGTCTTCCGGCACGCCGAGGAGCGGCTCGGGATCCCGGCAGGCTCGGTCCGGACGACGGTCCTGATCGAGACGATCCACGCCGCGTTCCAAATGGATGAGATCCTCCATGCGCTCGGGCCCTACGCCGCCGGGCTGAACGCCGGCCGCTGGGACTACCTGTTCAGCTGCATCAAGACGTTCCGCGGCCGGGCGAGTCGGATTCTCCCGGAGCGGGCCCAGCTCACGATGACGGCGCCGTTCATGCGGGCGTACACCGAGCTGCTCGTCCGGACCTGCCATCGCCGCGGCGCCCACGCGATCGGCGGCATGGCCGCGTTCATCCCGTCGCGCCGGGACCCGGTCGCCAACGAGGCGGCGATGACGAAGGTCCGCGAGGACAAGGAACGCGAGTCGCGTGACGGGTTCGATGGGACGTGGGTTGCCCATCCGGACCTGGTGCCCCTCGCGACGGAGATCTTCGACCGCGTCCTCGGCGATCGCCCGAACCAGAAGGACCGTGGCCGCGACGAGGTCCACGTGACCGCCACCGAGCTCCTCGACTTCGCGGTCCCGGGGGGCCGGGTCACCGAGAATGGCGTCCGGCTCAACGTCTCGGTCGCCCTCCAGTACCTCGACGCCTGGCTGGCCGGCAACGGCGCGGCGGCGATCAGCAACCTGATGGAGGACGCGGCCACGGCCGAGATCTGCAGGTCCCAGCTCTGGCAGTGGCGCGTCGGCGGGGCCGGGATGGAGGACGGTCGCTTCGTCACCGGCGGGCTGTACAGCGCGATCCGGGACGAGGAGCTGGCTGCGCTCGGCGGGCCGGACGGCGGCAACGGCCATCTCGGCGACGCCGCCGAGATCCTCGACGCCCTCGTCCTCGACGACACCTTCACCGAGTTCCTGACGATCCCCGCGGGCGCTTTGCTGGACTGATGCCGAGCGGCCGCCGGGCGACGCAAATGTCGACACGCTCCGCTGCTCCGTAGCGGACGAATGCCTCCAGACTGCGGACTTCCGGGGCGTGGTCCACCGATGCGCCCGCCGACCAGTGTGGCTGTCCGGGCTCTTGGTGCTGCAGATGTTGGCTTCGACCGCCTGAACCACGATCGGTGTCAGATGCCTCGCCAGCTTTCCCTCATTGCCTCCGCCATCTTCGCGGTCAGCCTCGTTCTGACAGGCCTCCTCGGCTTTGTCGGACCGGCGTCCGCGGCCTCGATCGGTTCGACGACCCGCTGCAGCAACGGAGTCGACAACACGCCCGGGCTCGGGCTGATCTGTCAGGTCACCATCGTCAATACGTTGACGAAGCACGGGGGTAGCTCGGCCATCACGCTGCGCGAGTGCCACGGTGCTGCCGGTGACCCGACCGCGTCGTGCAAGACAACGCACTGGCGCCTGAGCCGGCCGGTCCGAATCGTGAATCAGTGCAACAACTCGACAAACGGCGGTGGAGGCACGCTCCGCTGCAGCGTCAAGGTCACCAACATTTTCGTCGGGCTGAGCGCCAACTCGACCGCAGTGACGATCAACCAATGCGTCGGGTCCGGCGACGGGATCGCCAACAACTGCAACCCGTTCCCGGCCACCACGACGAGCGCGAAGATCACCCAGTGCAATGGCTCCGCGAACGGCGGAACGCTGGTCAAGCTGAAGTGCACGGCGAGCGGCACGAAGTCGGGAACCCTCGGCGTGACGATCAACCAGTGCAACAACTCGACGAACGGCGGTGGCGCCCTCGTCATCTGCTCGGCCAGCATCGTCAACCGCCGCGTCTCGGCGACAACTCCGACTTCGACCGCGCCGGCGGCAACGAACAGGACGACCTTCACCCAGCCGCCCACGGACACCGGCGAGCGCGCCGACACCCCGTCGTCAGCCGGCAACGCCTGGGCGTCCATCGCGATCCTCCTCGTGGCCGCGAGCGTGCTCGGCGCGTGTATCCGGCGGACCGCTCGGACCCGCTGATCTGTGGCCGGAGGTCCGCCCGGAGTCTTTGTCCAGCGACTTGACAAAGACTGTCGACATGCCGCACTTTGTCCACCGACTGGACGAAGTCGGCGCGGAGGAGCGTTCGACCGTCCGTCGACGGAGGCGCGTCACCGCCCGTGGCACTCCCGGTCAAGGCGACCCACCGACAGACCCGCGTCCACAACGAGCGGCTCGTCGTCCGCACGCTGTACGACCTCGGGCCGATCAGCCGTGCCGAGGTTGCCCGCCTCACTGGCCTGACCCGGACGACCGTGTCGGACGTCGTCGCGACCCTGCTCGAGAACGGCGTGGTGCGCGAGATCGGGCGCGGCCCGTCGAGCGGCGGCAAGGCCCCGATCCTGCTCCAGGTCGACGACGACGCCCGCCTCGTCGTCGGGCTCGACCTCGGTGAGGAGCAGTTTGCCGGGTCGATCGTCAATCTCCGCGGCGAGATCCGCCGGACCGTCACGCTGGCGGTTGACGGCCGCGACGGCGACGCTGCTCTCGATCTCGTCTTCGAGCTCCTCGACCGGCTCCTCGATGGCAGCACCGCCGCGCTGCTCGGGATCGGGATCGGGACCCCCGGTCTCGTCGACAGCCGGACCGGCACGATCCGCCGCGCCGTCAACCTCGACTGGCGCGATCTGCCACTCGGTGCCATCGTCGGCGAGCGCTACGACGTCCCGGTCAACGTGGCCAACGATTCGCAGGCCGCGGCGCTTGCCGAGTACACCTACGCCGGCGGCGACCGCGTCCCGAACCTGATCGCGATCCGGGTGGGGCGTGGCGTCGGCGCCGGCCTGATCCTGCGCGGCTCGCTGTTCCAGGGAGATGGGTCGGGGGCCAGCGAGATCGGCCACGTCGTCGTCGACAGCGGCGGCGCGCTCTGCCGCTGCGGCCGGACCGGCTGCCTCGAGA
>JACDAH010000432.1 GCA_013695505.1 Chloroflexota bacterium
ACGGAACACTCCGCGACACCGTCCTGACCTGCAAGGTCTGCGGTCACGCCTTCGACGTCCGCAGGGCCGGCCGCGCGACCGACGATGGACCGCTGCACCTCGATCCCCTGCCGCTCCTCGTCGAGGCCGGCCGGGTCCGGATCGCTGTCCCGACCGGCGCGGCGTGACGGCGTGAGCGACTCGAGCCGGGGCCAGCCCACCAACGCCCCGTTTCCGCTCGACGCGACCCTGTCCTCGCCGGCGCCGACACCGTTCGCGCCCGTCGGTACGCCGGTCCGGGGCCAGCTCGACGGGCTGGGCCGGTTCCTCGCCCCGCGTCGCGGCAGCACCCCGTCCGGCCACGGCCCGACGGCCGTTCCCGGCCTGAAGCGGTTTCTCGAGCCGCGCAAGAGGGCGATCCCTGGGGAGCGCTGCGAGTTCTGTGCCGAGGACATCCGCGAGCCACACTCGCACGTGGTCAACGTCGAGAACCGCAGTCTGATGTGCGCGTGCCGCGGCTGCTGGATGCTCTTCACTTCCGATGGGGCGGCCGGCGGGCGCTACCGGGCAGTCCCCGAGGACACGACCCTCGACCCCGACTTCGTCCTGACCGACGGCCAGTGGGACTCGCTCCAGATCCCGGTCGGCATGGCGTTCTTCTTCCACCAGACCGACGCCCCGCCGGCGACGACGGGCCACCCGGTCGCGTTTTACCCGAGCCCGGCCGGCGCCACCGAGTCGCTGTTGCCGCTCGACATCTGGGACGAGCTCGTCGCGGCAAACCCGACCCTCGACCGGATGCTGCCCGACGTTCAGGCCCTGCTCGTCCATCGTCCACGCAACGGAGCACGACGCTGCTTCATCGTCCCGATCGACGCCTGCTACGCCCTTGTCGGGGTGATCCGGCGGTACTGGAAGGGCTTTGACGGCGGCGAGGAAGCATGGCGCGAGATCGGCGCCTTCTTCGACCAGCTGGCGGATCGCAGCCGGCCGCCTGTCCGAACCGTTATCGCGGCGGGCGGACCCGGCCGATGAGCGACCTCCGGTTCACGATCGTCGACGCCCGGCCGGAGCCGTACGCGATGGCTCCGACGCTGATGGTGCGCATCCGGATCAAGGACGCCCTGGGCGGCCGGATCCATGCCGTCGGGATGAAGATCCAGGTCCAGGTCGAGGCCCAGCGGCGCCACTACAGCCCGGCCGAGGAGGGTCGTCTGTTCGAGCTGTTCGGCGAGCCTGTTCGCTGGGGCGACACCCTCCGGACGCTCCTCTGGACGCATCTCTCGGTCATGATCCCGGCGTTCGATGGTGAGACGGAGATCGATGTCCCGGTCGCGTGCTCGTATGACTTCGACGTCGCGGCGGCAAAGTACTTTCACGCCCTCGACGACGGCGAGATCCCGCTCCTGTTCCAGTTCAGCGGCTCGGTCTTCGCCCACGGCGAAAACGGCCTCGCCGTCGACCAGATCGCCTGGAACCAGGAGGCGGCTTACCGTCTGCCCGTCAAGGTCTGGCGCGACCTGATGAACCTCTACTTTCCGGATTCGGCCTGGATCCGGCTCCGCCGCGATAGCTTCGACGCGCTCCATCGCTTTCGCGGCCAGGCGACGATGCGGACCTGGGACGAAACCGTGGAGCTGCTGCTCCGTCAGGCCGAGGTCGGCCGGCGGACCGAGGCAGAGGAACACGCCCGTCGGCGGGCAGAGGCGGTTGGCAGCGCCGACGCGGCGCACCACGCCGGGAACGAGCAACCGGCCGCCGTCGCGGCGGTCCGGATCGTCGGCCGAACGGCGGGGGTCGAGGTCGGATGAGCCCGAAGGCCGACTCGTTCGCGGCCGCCCAGCGCATCGCCGACGCTGTGCTGTACGAGGGCTACCTCCTGTACCCCTACCACGCGTCGTCTTCGAAGAACCGCGTCCGGTTCCAATTCGGCGTCGTCGTTCCGCGGGCCCATAGCGAACTCGATCCGTCGGAGACATGGGAGCAGCAGACCGAGCTCCTCGTCGCGCCGGATTCGGACGCGGCAACAGGCGCGGATGCGCGGGTCACGATCCGGATCCGGTTCCTCCAGCTCCAGGCCCGGGCCGTCGAGGCGGTCGACGCGGACGTGCCCGGCGGCTTCCGACCGGTTCCGGTGCTCGCCGTCGGGGACAACGAGATCGTCGCCTGGGACGAGGCAATCGAGGGCGCGGTCGACATCGCTGACGTGTCGCTGGCCCAGCTGACTGCCGCGGGCGCAGCAGGCCGGGCCGTCACATTCATGATCGACGGTGGCCAGGACGTCGAGTCGATCGCCGATCCGGCCGGCGTGCCCTCCGGCCGCATCGTCCGGACCCGCTGGCCGATCGACGGCCGGGTCGTGCTGACGGCCGCGCTGATCGACGGCTTCATCCGTCTGGCTGTGCGGGTCGAGAACCTGACCGAGCCGGGCGAGGCGACGGCCGCGACCTCGCCTCGGGCCGCGACGCGCGACGACGCGCTGCGCCGCTCGCTCCTCGGCTGTCACACCCTGCTCGCCGTGGCGGGTGGGGCATTCCTCTCCCAGACCGACCCGCCGCCCGGCGCCGCGGCTGCAGCCGCCGGATGCCGCAACCTGAAGG
>JACDAH010000146.1 GCA_013695505.1 Chloroflexota bacterium
AGCTGACCCCGCGCGGTAGCCGCCGGATTGGCCAGAAGGTGCTCGACGACCTGTTCGCCAAGCTGTCGCGCGACGCGTTCGGCGGTCATCGGATCGACCGGACTGGCCGGGGAGGGGAGCGCGAGGAGACGACCAAGCCGTTCGAGTTCGGCGACCCGTTCCACCTCGACATCCGGGGCACGATCGAGAACGCTTTGCGTCGGCCGGAGAATGCGCCGGCCGAGCGGGTCGCCAGGGCGGAGCCAGGGGTCCATCTCTCGGCCTCGGACTTCGAGGTCTTCCGGACCGAGACGATGACCAGGACCTCGACCGTCCTGCTGGTCGACATGAGCCGCTCGATGCTGCTCCGCGGTTGCTTCCTCGCGGCGAAGAAGGTCGCGGTCGCGCTCGACACCCTGATCCGGACCCAGTTCCCGCGCGACGACCTGACCGTGATCGGGTTCGCGTACTACGCCCGAGAGCTGCGACCGGAGGCCCTCGCGGAGTTGACCTGGCACGGCTACGAGTACGGCACCAACCTCCAGCACGGGCTGATGCTGGCCCGCCGGATCCTCGCCCGCCAGCGCGGCGGCAACCGCCAGATCGTGGTGATCACGGACGGCGAGCCGACCGCCCACTTCGAGAACGGCAAGGTCGAGTTCAGCTACCCGCCGACCCGCCGGACGATCCAGGAGACGCTCCGGGAGGTGCAGCGCTGCACTCGCGACGGGATCACAATCAACACGTTCATGCTGGAGCGGTCCCGGGCGCTCGCGGAGTTCGTGGCGCTGGTCACTCGCCTGAACCGGGGCCGCGCCTTCTACGCGACGCCCGAGCACCTCGGCGAGTACGTCCTCGTCGACTTCGTGTCGGGCCGAACGCGGGGACCGGGCTAGAGGCACCGCTCCACGTGGTCCTGGTCCGCGCGGCGGACCAAGCGAAGCTCGGTGGGGCTTCACGCATCCGGTCGGCATCGCTCATCGATCGTCACCCGGTCTCGCGGGCGGCCCACCCCTCGAGACGAGCGGAGCCTGGTCCCACCCCAGTCGCGGCGGGGTTGGATGTGGGACCTGCGGAATCGGGCGATCGGCCATGCGCCGTGAGCGTAGATTGCATCCTGCGCGTGGCCCGTCCCGACGAACCCCCGTTCGGGCCGGCGACTTCGCCGCCGATGAGGATATCGATGACCCCGTTGCTCGCGCTGTTCCTGTTCCTCCATGTCTTCGGTGCGATCGTGACCTTCGGCCCCTCGTTCGTCTTCCCGATCATCGCCGGCCAGGTGCGGAAGGATCCCCAACACGGTCATTTCGCGGCCGTCCTCGGCCATGTCATCGAGACCCGAATCATCATCCCGGGCGCGATCGTCCAGGGGATCACCGGGGTCGCCCTGATCCTGATCATCGGCGCCGACCTGACGAGCCCGGCCTTCCGCTGGCTGATCCCGGCAATCGTCCTGTACCTGATCGCTGTCGGATTCGCCATCACCGTCCAGCGCGCCAACGCAGAGAAAATGGTCGAGCTGACCTCGCACATGCCGCCCGGTCCGCCCCCTGCCGGGGCGCCGGCGGGACCGCCGCCCGAGATCGTCGCGACCGGTCTAGCGCTGGCCCGCGGCGGCCAGCTCCTGGCCGTCCTGCTCGTCCTGATCGTGATCCTGATGGTCACGAAGCCGACCATCTGACCTCCCGGCGGCGGCGATCGGCGCCGCTGGAGCGATCCACTCGACCGCGGATACCATGGCGGCAGACCGCAACCGCCTGCCGCAGGAGAGCTAGCGCCGATGCCCCACGTCGCCGAACGCGTCCCCGAGCTGATCAGCCGACTCGGCAGCGCGGCCCACCTCGAAGCTGGCCGTCTCGTCGTCGACGACGAGGCGGCATTCCGCGGCGACGTCATTCGCGACCTCGCCTGGACTGCCGGGTTCGCGACCAACGAGGAGACGATCCGGGCGGCCCAATGGCTGATCCACGAGGCCGCCCGCGAGCTCGGCGCGCTGAGCGCGAGCATCCACGATCTGTACGTGGCCCGGGCCCGCGGCGACGTCCATGGCTTCACGGTGCCGGCGATCAACATCCGGACCCAGACGTTCGACATGGCCCGGACCGTCTACGAGACCGCGGCGGCGGCGGACGTCGGGGCGGTCATCCTCGAGCTCGCCCGGAGCGAGCAGACGTATAGCTTCCAGCGCCCCATCGACTATTCGACGGCTGTCCTCGCCGGGGCGGTCGCGGCCGGCTGGCGCGGCCCGGTCTTCCTCCAGGGCGACCACTACCAGTTCAACATGAAGAAGTACCTGGCCGATCCGGAGGCGATGACCGAGGAGATCCGGCGGGCCTGCCGCCTGGCCATCGAGGCGGGCTACCGGAACATCGATATCGACAGCTCCACCCTCGTCGACCTGTCCTTCTCGACCCGGGAGCAACAGCAGCACGAGAACTACGTCCGGGCCGCCGAGCTGACGGCCCTGATCCGCTCGCTCGAGACCGACGGGGTCACCGTCAGCGTCGGTGGCGAGATCGGCGAGGTGGGCAAGGAGAACTCGAACGAGGAGGAGCTCGTCGCGTATCTCGACGGATACCACGGCGAGCTGGAGCGCCTCGCCCCGGGCGCCGCGGGGATCAGCAAGATCAGCGTCCAGACCGGGACCTCGCATGGCGGCGTCCCGATGCCGGACGGGTCCGTCGCGGAGGTGAAGCTCGATTTCGAGGTCCTGCGCCGGCTCGGTGACGTCGCCCGTGCCCGCGGCCTCGCCGGAGCGGTCCAGCATGGCGCCTCGACGCTGCCGGACGAACTGTTCCATCGATTCCCGGC
>JACDAH010000160.1 GCA_013695505.1 Chloroflexota bacterium
GATCAGAACCATCGGCGGAAGGATCAGCGCGAGCCGCGGGGCGCGGCCATTCCCGACCACCGAGCTGGCCGCGAACCCGTCAGGAGAGGTCGATGAAGACGTTCTTCGTCTCCGTGTAGAGCTCCAGCGCGGACATCCCGAGCTCGCGCCCGATGCCCGACATCTTGTATCCACCGAACGGCGCCTCGGTGTGGACCGACGAGTTCGAGTTCACCGAGATCACACCGGCCTGGAGGGCCTTGGCCGCCCGGAGCGCCTTGCCGAGGTCGCGGGTCCAGATGGAGCCTGACAGGCCGTACGGCGTCGCGTTGGCGAGTCGGAGCGCTTCCTCCTCGGTGTCGAACGGGATCACCGACACGACCGGGCCGAAGATCTCCTCGGCCGCGATCCGCATGTCGTTGCGGACGTTGTCGAAGACGGTCGGCATGAGATACGCGCCGCCGGCCAGGGCCGGATCGTCGGGAGCGCCGCCGCCGACGACGATCGTGGCACCCTCGGCCTGTCCGATCTCGATGTAGTCCGCGACGCGGTCGCGCTGCTTGAGGCTGACGAGCGAGCCGACCTCGGTCGCCTCGTCCGCCGGGTCGCCGACCTTGACGCTGCGGGTCGCAGCCGCGAACAGCTCGACAACCTGCTCGTGGACCGAGCGCTCGACGAGGATCCGCGACCGAGCACAGCAGTCCTGGCCGGCGTTGTCGAAGACCGAATACGGCGATTCACGGGCGAACTTCTCGAGGTCCGCGTCGGCGAACACGATGTTGGGGCTCTTGCCCCCGAGCTCGAGGCTGATCTTCTTCACGTTGCCCGAGGCGAGCCGCATGATCTCCTGGCCGGTCGCGGTCTCGCCGGTGAACGCGACCTTGCCGATCCCCGGATGGGCCGCGATCGACGCGCCGGCCGTGCCGCCCGGCCCGGTGACCACGTTCAGGACGCCGGGCGGGATCCCGGCCTCCAGGGCGAGCTCGCCGAGCCGGAGAGCGGTCATCGGCGTGTAGGAGGCGGGCTTGAGGATGGCGGTGTTGCCCGCGGCCAGGGCCGGGGCGACCTTCCACGAGGCCATCAAGAGCGGGAAGTTCCACGGCACGATCAGCCCGACGACGCCGATCGGCTCGCGCAGGGTCAGGTCGAGCCCGGGCTTGGAGACCGGGATCGTCTGGCCGTAAACCTTGTTGGCGGCGCCGGCGTAGTAGTCGAAGACGAGGCTCGCGCCGATGATCTCGCCGCGGGCGCCGCCGATCGGCTTGCCCACGTTGCGGCTTTCGAGCCAGGCCAGCTCCTCGCTGTTCCTCTTGATCAGATCGGCGAGCTTGGCGAGGCTCCGGCCGCGCTTGCCGGCCGCCCAATTCGCCCAGCCCTTGCGATCGTCGAAGGCCTTCCGGGCGGCGGCCACGGCCCGATCGACGTCCTCTCGCCCGCCGAGCGGCGCGGTCGCGATCACCTTGCCGGTGGCTGGGTTCGTGACGTCGAAGGTCTGGCCGTCCGAAGCGTCGACCGGCTCGCCGCCGATCATCATCCGGGCAACGGTCGGGGCGTCGGAGGCGGCGGATTCGGCTGCATGCTGCTCGGTCGTCATCGGTGAGGTCCTCGTGGGCGGCCAACGAAACGCGGCCGACGGAAGTCGAGTTCGATGATACGCCCGGGCCTCGTCACGACCCCGTACCGCGATCCGTCAACCGCTCGTGACGCCTGCCGCAGTGCGCTCGCTGCTCGTTGCCCTCGGCTTCGTCCTGGCCGCCTGCAACGTTGTCCCGAGCCACTCGCCGAGCCCGGTCTCAACGTCCGACGCGAGTCCGCCCGTGGCGAGCGCGATCGCGATCGACGACTCGGTGTGCGGGCTTGAGCGCCAGCCGGGGCCGGCCGACCGTGCCCCGGGCGCCGGTGGCGATGGGGTCGATCTGGCCGACCGCGGCGGAGGTCGCTGGCGCCTCTGCCTGGAGAATCCCGTCGCCCTCGTGGTGGAGGGACCGGCGTGGTGCACGTGGAACGATCAGCGGACGGCGGTGACGGAGACTTCGGGCCTGCCCGTTGCGATTGAAGGCGGCGATGGGAAGATGGACGGTGGACTGTCCCTCGAGCGAGGCGAGGTGTATTTGAGCCGGACCGGGCTGGCCGGCGATGTCGCCGCCTGGCACGGTGGGCCCGCGGGGCAGCTGATCCAGTCGTCCGGTGACGGTTCCGCGGGCGTCGCCCGGTTCCGCGTGGCGGCCCTTGCGGATTCGGAGCGCCCGCCGGCCGTCCGCCCACCGGACCAGGTCGGCACGATCCGCTGGGCATGCGGCGAGC
>JACDAH010000203.1 GCA_013695505.1 Chloroflexota bacterium
GCGCAGGGCGTCGCGCCCGACAGGGCGGAATGCTCCTGCGAGGCGCGCCCGAAGGAACGTCGGAATGGGCTGGTCGAGGGCCCGATGGTATCCTCGGTCGACCGCCAACTCAGCCGCCCGACCGAGGTTTCATGCGCGTTCGCAAGGCCGTCTTTCCCGCCGCCGGATGGGGGACCCGCTTCCTTCCGGCGACCAAGGCCCAGCCGAAGGAGATGCTCCCCCTCGTCGACAAGCCGGTGATCCAGTACGCCGTCGAGGAGGCCGTCGCGTCGGGCATCGAGCACGTGATCATCGTCACGTCGAGCCAGAAGCGGGCGATCGAGGACCACTTCGACACCTCCTACGAGCTGGAGCGGCTCCTCGAGGAGAAGGGCGACATCGACATGCTCCGCCAGATCCGGCGGATCTCGGACCTCGCCCAGGTCACCTACGTCCGCCAGAAGGAGCAGCTCGGCCTCGGTCACGCCGTCCTCGTCGCCAAGGAGATCGTCGGCCACGAGCCGTTCGCGGTGATCCTGTCGGACGACGTGGTCATCGGCGATCGGCCCTGCATCGGCCAGCTCGTCCACGCCTACAACCAGACCCACAGCTCGGTCGTCGCGGTCATGGAGGTCCCGCACGCGGAGACGTCGCGCTACGGCGTGATCGCGGGCGAGGAGGTCGAGGGCGCCCTGAATCACGGGCGGCTCCACAAGGTCAGCCGCCTGGTCGAGAAGCCGAAGCCGGACGACGCACCGTCAAACCTGGCGATCATCGGCCGGTACGTCCTGACCCCGAAGATCTTCGACAAGCTCGAGCAGACGCAGCGCGGGGCCGGCGGCGAGATCCAGCTGACCGACGCGATCGAGGCCCTGATGCAGGAGCAGGCGGTGTACGGCTACGAGTTCGAGGGGACCCGCTACGACTGCGGGACGACGATGGGCTGGCTGAAGGCCTCGGTCGAGCTGGCCCTCCAGCGCCCGGAGCTGGCGCCCGAGTTCCGGACGTACCTCCAGAGCCTCGAGCTGTAGCGGACGGCGGATTCGGTCGTTTCTGACATGCCAGCGCCCGGGCTCACGGGCGGCTGATGAGCTCGATGCCGCGCCGCCGACGACGATGTTGCTCCTCCGACCACAGGCGACGAACGAGAAGCGCCAACAGCGTCCTGAAGAGCTTCTCGGACTCCCTTTGTGGTACGTACGACAACGGGCGTCGCCTGTGCGGGTCGCCAGGCGTCGCTTGTTGTCCGGACAGCAACGCGATCGATCCGGCGGTCGCGGGACGCTGACGCCAGAAGGCCGCGCATCGGTCAGTCCGAGCGTCTACGGTACGATGCCGACTCGGCGCGTCACCGCTTGGGGATCCCCGGCGACGCGCGGCCTCAGCCAGGATCCTGGAAGCGGAGATCGACTTGGCGGAGATCGGGACGATCCTCGGGGGCCGCTACCGGCTGGTCGAGCTGCTCGGACAGGGCGGCATGGCGCGGATCTACCGTGGTCACGACAACCAGCTCGATCGCGACGTCGCCGTGAAGATCCTCCGAGCCGAGTACGGCCGCGATCCCGACTTCAGCTCGCGTTTCCGGCAGGAGGCGCAGAACGCCGCGTCGCTCAACCACCCGAACGTGGTCGGCGTGCACGACTACGGCCAGGACGAAGCCGGGCCCTTCATCGTCATGGAGCTGGTCGACGGGGAGGATCTCGCCTCGATCATCAAGCGCTCCGGCGTCCTGCCGCCGCGCCAGGCCGCCCGGATCGTCGCCGAGACCGCCCGCGCCCTCCACGCCGCCCATCAGCGCGGGATCGTCCACCGCGACGTCAAGCCCGGCAACGTGATGATCAACCGCGCGGGCCAGGTCAAGGTGACGGATTTCGGGATCGCCCGGGCGATGGCCGAGGCCCAGATGACCCTGCCGGGAACGACGCTCGGGTCGGTTCACTACTTCAGCCCGGAACAGGCCCGCGGTGACCAGGCGACGGCATCGTCGGACATCTACTCGCTCGGGATCGTGCTGTTCGAGCTGCTGACGGGACACCGGCCGTGGGAGGCCGACAGCGCCGCGGCGGTCGCGATGGCCCGTCTTGCCGGGCCGCCGCCGGACCCGTCGACGCTCCGATCGGACATCCCGGCCGACCTCGTCGCCATCGATCGCAAGGCCCTCGCGACCGAGCCCGCCGATCGCTGGTCGTCCGCCTCAT
>JACDAH010000217.1 GCA_013695505.1 Chloroflexota bacterium
GGATCGTGCTGGCCGGCGGCGCGGGCGCCTCCGTGAGTGTGACCGGCGGCGGCGCGTCAACGGAGGAAAGCAAGCCGGCCACGTTGGCTGGCTCCGCCACCGGACCGACGGCGTCGGCATCGACGACGGTGGCGGCCGCGACCGGCTCGACCGGCGGCTCGATCCGCGCCGTCGCAGGAGCCAGGACCTTGTTTTCGGCTGCTGGCCCGGCCATCGCCTCCGCTGCGGTTGGCGTGACGACGGTCGGCGCGGCCGCCGCGATGGGCACCGGATGGACCGGCGCCAGGGAAATCGGATCGATCCGGCGGGGCGCCGGCCGGTGCACCCGGCGCAGCGGGACGAGGCTATCGCGGGCGGCGGCGGCCAGCGCGCCACAGGTCTGAAAGCGCTGGTCGGGCGACTTGGCGAGGGCCTTGACGATCACGCCGTCGAGCCCCTTCGGAAGACCCTTGCGGTGCTCCGACAGCTTGGGTGGCGGCTCCTTGAGGTGGGCCCACAGCGAGGCGACCGTGCTTTCACGCGGGTACGGAACGTCGCCCGACAGGCAGTTGTAAAGGATGCAGCCGAGGGCGTAGATGTCGGCTCGGTGGTCGACTCGGGCGCCCTCGATCTGCTCGGGTGCGATGTAGCCCGGGGTGCCCACGAATTGGCCCATCTTCGTCAGCCCGGTGTCTGACGATGTCGCCTTGGTGAGCCCGAAGTCGGTGAGATAGGCGTAGCCCGGCGCCTCGCGCGTTAGGCCAGGCATGACCAGGACGTTGCCGGGTTTCACGTCGCGGTGGACGAGCCCGGCGGCGTGGGCCGCGTCGAGGGCGTCGGCGACCTGGGCGACGATTCCGACCGTCCGGGCCGGATCCATCGGCGCCTCATCGATGATGATCTGGCGGAGCTCCGGGCCGGGGATGTAGCGCATCGCGATGTACAGGACCTCGTCGGCCTCGTCAGCCTCGAAGATCGGCACGATGTTCGGGTGCTCGATCGACGCGAGTAGACGCGACTCGCGGATGAACCGCTCGCGGAACTCGGGATCGGCTGCCCGCTCGCCCGACAGGACCTTGAGCGCGACCGTCCGGCCGAGCCGGGCGTCGATGGCGCGGTACACGACCCCCATCCCGCCGCGACCGAGGACGGCCTCGATGTGGTAGCGCGCTAGGTCAGTGCCGACGAGCCGATCGGTCGCCATCGTCGGTCGAGTCTAGTGGCAGGACGGGCCCGCTGGGAAGGGTGGAAAATGGCAACTGAACGAGGGACCCGCGGCGCGTCGCATCGCCGAGCGGAGGTTGGACATGGCAGAGCCGGACTGGTACGCGTCACGGTCTCACGCTGGGCTGGTCCGGAGCGGCAACGAGGACCGTGCTCTGACCCGCCCGCCGCTCTTCGCCGTCGCCGACGGCATGGGTGGCCACCGTGCCGGCGAGGTCGCGTCCGAGCTGGCGGTTTCGCTGCTCGCCGCCAGTGTCGAACGCGATCCAGCGCCCGACGGCGACGCGATCGTCCAGGCCATCACGGAGTCGAACGCGGCCATCCGGCGCGAGGCCCGTTCGCGCCCGGAGCTGGTTGGAATGGGCACGACCTGCACGGTCGCGCTGGTCGATCCCGAGATCAGGATCGCGCATGTCGGCGACAGCCGGGTCTATCTGCTGCGTGACGGTCAGCTCCGCCAGCTGACAACCGACCACAGTCTCGTCGCCCAGATGGTCGGGGAGGGGATCGTCGCCCCAGACGCGGCAGAGGCGCGCGACGTTCGACACATCATCACGCGGGCGCTCGGGGCCGACGACGATGTCCAGGTCGATGTCGTGACCGCGGATCGTCGGCCCGGCGACCGGCTGCTCCTATGCACGGACGGGCTGCACGGTCAGGTCGACGACGAAGCCATCGGTCGGATCCTTGCGGAGCCGGCCGGGCCGGCCGACGCCGCGGATCGGCTCATCGCGGCCGCAAACGAGGCCGGAGGCGAGGACAACGTCACCGTGATCGTCGTGGACCTCGACCGTGGCTTGCCCGCAGCAACGGCTCGGCCGTCGGGCTCCCGGCTCCAGATCCGCTTGCCGGCCTGGATCCGAGGACGCCGTCCGGGCTGAGCGCTTCGTTCCGGCGCTTCATCGTGGCCCGCGCTCCTTTGACGCCACGAGCTCGCGCGACGGCCGGGCGATCCGTACGCTAAGCGGCAGGTGGGCGCGGCTGAGCCGCACCTGCGCGATCCGAACCACGGTCAACGGCGAGATGACGATCGGGCGTGGCGCGGGCTGCGACATGGTCCTGGACCACGCGACCATCTCGCGCGCTCACGGCCGCCTGCGCGCCCTCGCCGGTCGACTGACGATTGAGGATCTCGGCAGTCGCAACGGCACGATCGTCAACGGCGAAACTCGTCGCGTCGACCCAGCTCCAACCCGGAGACTCGATTGACCCTCCCCCGAGCCGAGCCCCCAAGCCGCCACCGACGCCGATCTGGAGGGTCTCGCCCTCGACGAGGTCGATCGCCGCGCCCGCGGCGTCGACGAGGCGCATGAGCACGCGCCGGCGGGTCCGGACTCCTCTAAGGGCATTCACCAGCGATGTGCCACAGTACCAGCACCCCTTGTCGCCGCACTTGTTTTCGCGACCGCAGTGGTTGCAGCGTGGCCCGCCGATCCGATCACCTCCGACCCGGATGCTGGACCCATCGCCCACCGGCGTCGCCGCGGCGACGACGCGTCCATCGAGCTCCACCGGATTGTTGGAGCTGAGGTTCTCGAGCTCGTATCCGGTGCCCGTCCGCGCGAGCCGAGCCTGCCGACGCGAGACGGTGGGCACCTGCCCGAGGATCTCGATGCCCGGTTCGCGGCCGATCACGTAGACCCGCTGAGCCGACGGGTCCAGCGCCTGCGCGGCCGGTCGACGTCGTGGCTCCAGGTGATCGCGAAGCGCCCATTGGGTCCTCCCTCCTGGTGCCGCGATGATGACCTAGCCGGGAGCGCTTGGTGTGGCGGCGGCATCTCGGGTTGCGTCCTCCGACGGGGCCGCGGCGCCCGGGATGATCGACCAGGTGAACCGAGTGAGGTTGTCGGGTGGCGCGAGCAACCCGCCGCGCGTACCGCGCCGGACGAAGACGACCGGGGCCCGCGCGGCGTCCAACAGCCCCGAACGGGCCGCCCCCAGCCCCTCCCGTTGCCAGCGCTCGGACAGGCCCGCGACGACCATGCCCGCGTCCGCCGTCGCGGCGCCGAGATCACCGTCGACCGAGTGGACCACTCGCGAGGTAGCCACTATGCCCGCCAGCTGCTGGAGCACGACCGAGGCATTTGCGAGGAGCCTGCTCGGGTCGCCGCCCTCGGTGTCCGGGCGGCTGACCCCGAGCAGGCGGATCGGCGCAGCGCTCCCGACCGCGATCCCGGCCGCGAGCTCGAGCGCAGCCCAGTCATGCTCGGCGCCGCCGAACGGGACGACGATCGGGCGGGTTGGGCCGGTTTCGATCCCGGACGGGCCGCGGGCCAAGACGATCGCGACGTCGCACGCGAGCTCGGACAGGACGCGCCCGACGGCTCCGCCGATCGGCCCACTGCGGAGCACCGGGCGGTGGCCGTCGACGACGACGAGGTCGACCTCCGATTCTCCGGCCAGCCGGACGAGGTCCAGCTCGGGACGGGACGACGTCAGCGCCGCGACACGGACCAGAGCTCCGGCCGACGCTAGGGCTTCGCGCTGCACCTCCAGCTCCGATCCGGCCTCGTCCAGGCGTCGGTTGAGTACCGACACGCCTGAGGTGATCGGCCCGGGCTCGAGGAGCCGGACCAGGATCAGCTCGTGGGGCGGGTTCGTGTTCGCGAGCGGCCCCGCGATCATGGCCACCTGGGC
>JACDAH010000228.1 GCA_013695505.1 Chloroflexota bacterium
GTCGACGTCGGTGGCCGGCCGTATGCCGTCGTCGACCTGCCATTCCGCGCCGAGCGCGCCGGGACGCTGTCGCTCCAGCTCGTCGAGCACGCCCTCGAGGCATTTGCCCGGACTGCCGGGGCGACGATCCATCTCCGAGGCGCGGGCCGCAACGACCACCACCTCGCCGAGGCCGCGTTCAAGGCGCTCGGCCGGGCGCTCCGCGCCGCCGTCGAGCCGGATCCGCGCCGCCGGGGCGTGGCGTCGACGAAGGGCTCGACGTGAGCGCCGGCAGCGCTCGCGACGGTCGCATTGATCACGGCGACCCCCCGACCGCAGCCGCCCGGCCGCGGTTCGCGGTCGTCGATTACGGTGCCGGGAACCTCGTGAGCATCGAGCAGGCGCTGATCCGGGTCGGCGCGGATGTCGCGATCGCCCGCGATCCGGCCGGTCTCGACGGAGCCCATGCGCTCGTCGTGCCGGGGGTCGGTGCGGCGGCGCCGGCGATGGAGCGGCTGCGCGCGGCAGGCCTCGTCGAGCCGATCCGGGGCTGGATCGCGGCCGGCCGGCCGTACCTCGGGATCTGCCTCGGGCTCCAGCTCCTTTTCGACGGCAGCGACGAGGACGGCGCGGCGACCTTGGGCGTGATCCCCGGTCGGACGACCCGCCTGGTCGATGCCCCGACGCTTCCGCACATCGGCTGGAACCAGGTGGAACGGGTCCGCGATCACGAGCTGTTCGCCGGGATCGCGCCCGACGCGGACTTCTATTTCGTCCACTCGTACGCCGGCGCGCCCGAGGCCGAGCGCGATGACGTCGTCCTCGCCCGGACGACCCACGGTGGGTCGTTCGTCAGCGCGGTCGCCCGCGCCAATCTCCTGGGTGTCCAGTTCCATCCCGAGCGGAGCGGCGACGACGGGCTGCGCCTGCTCACCAATGTCGTCGCCCTCGTCCGGGCCGGCGCGGCGGCCGGCTCGGCCACTCCGTCGGTGGCGCTGGCCTGATGCTCCGCCGTCGGGTGATCCCGTGCCTCGACGTCGCGAACGGTCGCGTCGTCAAGGGCACCCGGTTCGTCGACCTCGTCGATGAGGGTGACCCACCCGAGCTCGCCGAGCGTTACGCGGCGGAGGGCGCCGACGAGCTCGTCTTCCTCGACATCGGGGCTGCCCCGGAGGGTCGCGGCACCCTTCTCGACATCGTCGAGCGGACCGCCCGTCGAGCGTTCATCCCGCTCACCGTCGGCGGCGGAGTCCGCTCGGTCGAGGACATGCGCGACGTCCTTCGGGCCGGGGCGGACAAGGTGTCGCTCAACACCGCCGCGGTCGCGGATCCCGGCCTGATCAGCGCCTGTGCCGCGCGGTTCGGCCGGCAGGCGGTCGTCGTCGCGATCGATGCTCGGCGGCGCCCCGACGGCCAGGGCTGGGAGGTCGTCGTGAAGGGCGGCCGCGAGGCAACCGCGCTCGAGGCGGTCGACTGGGCGGAGCGAACCGTTGCGCTCGGTGCGGGCGAGCTGCTCGTGACGTCGATGGATCGCGACGGGACCCGCTCAGGCTTCGACACGGAGTTGCTCCGTGCGATCAGCAGCCGGGTCGAGGTCGCGGTGATCGCCTCGGGTGGCGCGGCCGGGCCGCTGGACTTCGTGGCTGCCGTTCGCGAAGGCGGAGCGGACGCGGTCCTCGCCGCTTCGATCTTCCATCGCCGGATCCATTCGATCGCCGCGGTCAAGCAGGCGATGGCCGATGCCGGTCTGCCGGTCCGCGTCGTTCCGGAGGCCGCCGCATGACTGGCGCGGCGGCGGCCCTTGATCGGGAGCCGTTGTGGGGCCCGAACGGCCTCGTCCCGGCAATCGTCCAGGACGCCGCCGACGGCCGCGTTCTGATGCTCGCCTGGATGGACGCCGAGGCCCTGGCGGTCACGCTCGAGACCGGTGTCGTCCATTTCCATTCGCGAGCCCGGGACCGGCTCTGGCGCAAGGGTGAGACCTCCGGTCACGAGCTGCGCCTGCTCGAGCTAGCCCTGGACTGCGACTCCGATGCAGTGCTCCTCCAGGTCGATCCGATCGGCCCGACCTGCCACCGCGAAACGCGGAGCTGCTTCGATCCGGACGGCGCGCCCGCCCGACAGACGACCCAGGGACTGGGTTGGCTCGAGACCCTTTGGTCCACGATCGCCGCACGGGCCACCGAGCGGCCGTCCGGCTCGTACACGACGGCGCTGCTCGAGGGAGGCGTGGATGCGGTCGCTCGCAAGGTGACCGAGGAGGCGACCGAGGTCCTGATCGCCGCCAAGGACGATGCCGCGGCCGAGCGCGCCGGCACCGACCGAGCAGTCACCCGCGACGCGCTCGCGGGCGAAGCGGCGGACCTCGTCTTCCACGCCCTCGTCCTCCTGTCCGAGCGAAACGTTGCGCCGTCCGCCGTGATCGACGTCCTGCGCGGCCGCCACGGCGGCTAGGCTGGGGGCGACAGCAGGCGCAGCTCGACCAGCTTGCCCTGCCGAAGGTCGACCCACGCGATACCGGGTCGATCCGGAGGAGGCTCGCCGCCATTGAGGGCACGCACCCACCCGGCGGACGAACCCGGGAAC
>JACDAH010000249.1 GCA_013695505.1 Chloroflexota bacterium
GCTCGGCGAGGACGACTGAATGGGAGTCGTGCGCGACTGGACACCCGCGGCGATGACAACGACCTCCGACGGTCAGCCGTCGGCTTCTCGATCGATCTGGGCGACCCGCGAACCGGAGATGCCGAGGATCTCGCCGACGTCACGCGTGGAAAGTCCGAGCTTCCGCAGGTCCGCGGCTGCGCGCCTGGTCGATCCCGCCAGTTCCGCGCGGAGGGAGTCAACCTTCGAGCGCCGGTCGACGAGACGATGGATCTCGTTGCCGATGTCGGTGGGCAGTCGAACGTCGTCGATGACCTCGACTCCAGCGACCTCGAGGTCGTCGACTTCGAGGTACACCGCGAGGGCGCTCCTGGCGTACCGCTTGGCGGCAGCGAGAGTGCGCCCGAAGGTCGCGATGTCCGGATTCCGAAACTGGACGATCCAGGCCCGGTTGTCATGCGTGTACGTCGCCGTGTACGGGCCTGCGCGCCGCTCAGTCATTACGCACGCGTCGGATACCTCGTGGGCTCTCACGGACTCGGTGAGAACCTCATCGACGGTAGCTGTGAATCTGGTTGGCAGTCAAGTGCGCGCCACGTTTTCATCGGGTCACGCTACCGACGGGTGCTTACATGGGACTCAACCGCCGAGCCCTACATCCCGAGATGGAGCTTGATGGCCTCTTCGAGGTCGCGAAGGGTCGCGTCCGGGACGGCGCCGAGACGGGTGCCGATCCGCTCGACGGCAACCGACCGGATCTGCTCGGCCTGTGCCTTGGAATCGTGCTCCAGTCCCGTCGCCACGGATGGCAGCGCGACTTGGAAGGCGTAGACGCGATCGACGTTGGACGTGACGGGAACGATCGTGATCACACCGCGACCCAGTCGGTCGGCTGTCGCGTTCGCGGCGTCGTTGCTGACGATGACGGCGGGCCGTCGCTTGTTGGCTTCGGAGCCGCGGACGGGATCGAGATCGACCATGTGGATGTCGCCGCGCCGGATCATTCGGCGAGTCCATCGTCCGTCGTCCGCTCCCAGGCCTCGGCGTCGCCCTTGTCGGCCCACTCCTTCCATGCAGCCTCGTAGGAGCCACCGAGTTCCGCTGCTCGGAGCAGCCGAACCGCGCGATGGAGCGCGGCGGATCGCGAGTTGAGGCCGCGGTCCCGGACATAGTCGTCGAGAAACTGGACGTCGTCGCCCGGCAAGCTCACACTGACTTTCATACCAACAAGGCTACCTCAGTAGCACAAGGGGTAGCAGTATCCGCGCGCCGATGTCCAACCTTTTGTTCGCGGTGACACTGACGGTGACGCTGGAGCATGTCGGCGTGAAAGGTGAACTTGAGCGTGGTGGGGGCCTCGGCCAGAATCGCGCCCGCCTTGAAGGTCGCGCTGGCCTCGCCCGTGACGCCGACCGTGTATGCGCGGGTCGATGCAAGCGACCAACTGGCCGAGCCGTGCGGGGGTACCGTCACGATCTCGAAGTCGTGAGTGAATCCGATGTCCTTGGTCGTGATCCCGGTCGTGAGATCGACATCGCCCGCGCTGCAGGTCCCGGCGAGGGCGGCGCTTCCGAGAACCGCCGCGGACACTGGCAGAAGGCTCCCGGCGAGTGTCGCGCCGACGACGACGTGCGCGAGCATTGATCGAATGTTCACAAATCAACTCCCGATGAGATAGCGAATGGTTCGCGAGGACCGGATCTATGGCCGCCGACGGCGCCTCCCCCCAAGGGCGGCACCGCCGCCAAACCTGCCCATCGCGATCTGCGACATTCGAACGCACGGCACCTGGCGCCTGTCTGGCTTCCGTCTCGGCAAGGCAGGTCGCCCCCGGTTCGCACGGGCCCGTTCACCCAAGGGCCTCTCCTTCGGGCGCCAGCTGAGAGCCAGATTCGATGTCGGACAGCCTCGACAGAAGGCTCCCGGGTCGCCGGTCGTCCTACTGTCCGGCCATGAAGACGCACACCCCGGTCACGCCACGCACCGTGACCCTCGACCACGATCAGATCCGGCCCGAGGGCCGGGCTCGGCAGTCCCGCCTCGGCGCGGCAACCGCCGCAGCGGCAGCCGCCGGGTTCACCCTGGCGCTCGCGATCGGTGCATGCAATGTTCCGGCCGGTTCGACGATCCCGGGAACCTCGATCGTGGTTCCGAGCATCGCCGCATCGGCCGTCGCCAGCCTGGGCACCCAGGCGGCCCTCGCGGCGCTCGACGTGGTCGACGCCCAGATCGCCGCGAACACCTCGGCCACCGGACTGACCGCCGACGACGCGGCCTCGCTGACGCAGCTCACGGCCGGTCTCCGGACGAGCCTCCAGTCGGGCGATATGACCGCTGCCCGGACGGCTGCCGACAACCTGGTCACCAAGGCCCAGAGCCTCGCCTCGAAGCTCAGCGGTGACGCCGGTACGCAGTTGACCGCCGCGATTGCGGCCCTGAAGGCGGCCCTGGCCGCGAGCTGATCGCGGCACCAAACTTGAACGGTGTGGCCGGCTGACGTCGAGGCGTCACTGCGCTGATGCATTGACGATCGCGAAGACTTGCGACGATCCAATTGAGAGTCTTGACAGCACGACGTCGAACTGTCACAATCTCGTCAGATGACTCCATCCGACCGCCGCTACGCTTTGACCGAGCTCGCCGACCTTGCCGGGGTGACGCCGCGAACCGTGCGCTACTACCAGACGCAGGGTCTGCTTGCGTCCCCGGGTGTCCCGGGGCCGGGTGCGAAGTACGACGACCATGACCTTGCTCGTCTGCGCCTGATCCGGAGGCTCCAGCGCGATCATCTGCCGCTCGCGGAGATCCGGCGCCGACTCGGCGAGCTCGATGACGATGAGATCGGGCGGCTCGTGGATGACTCGACAATGGCGGCCTCCCCGCCGACGGACTCGGCCCTGGAGTACGTCCAGCGCATCCTGTCGCCCGGCCATCGAGTCGCGGAGGCGCGGCCGGCGCTCATGCGGCAGGTGACGGCGTCGCCGGCCAGCCCGTCATCAGCGGCTCTGCCCGCAGCCCCTCCATCTGTCGAGCGATCCCAGTGGGAACGGATCGACCTCACACCCGATATCGAGCTCCACGTTCGTCGGCCGCTGACGCGGCTCCAATCCAGGCAGGTGGACCGGCTCGTGTCGATCGCCCGCGATCTCCTCGAGGAGGACCCGTCATGACCACCCAGCCCGCCATCGTCGTGACCGCGGATCGTCACCTGATCCGCTCCACTGCCCGCAGCCAACGCTTCGTGCTGGTCCAGGTGACCGCGCGGGCGGCCGCGCACCAGCGCGAGCGCCTGCCCGTCAATCTCGCGTTCGTCCTCGATCGGTCGGGCTCGATGTCCGGCGAGAAGATCGATCTCGCGAAGCAGACGATCGTCAGTGCCCTCGACCACCTGGACGAGGGTGACCGGTTCAGCGTCATCGCCTATGACGACATCGTGGACGTGGTCGTCGAGGGCACCGCGGCGTCCGCTGAGGCGCGTCGGCTGGCGGTCAGCCGGATCGGGTCGATCGACGCGCGCGGAAGCACGAATCTGTCCGGCGGCTGGCTCCGGGGCGCCGAACAGGTCGCGGGCCATCTTGCCGCGGACGGCGTGAACCGCTGCCTCGTCATGACCGACGGGCTCGCCAACATGGGCATCACCGACGCGACCGAGCTCGCCCGGCACGCGTCGGAGCTGCGCGCCCGCGGCGTGTCCACCACAACATTCGGGATCGGCGCCGACTTCGACGAGGTCCTCCTCCAGTCGATGGCTGACGCCGGGGGCGGCCACTTCTACTTCGTTCGTGATGCGGCGACGATCCGAGACCACATCACGAGCGAGGTCGGGGAGACGCTCGAGGTCGTCGCCCGCGACGTGGAGCTGGAGATCGTGATGCCGCGTGGGGTCGAGGTCGAGACGATCTCGCCCCAGCCCGCGCGCCTCGGTGCCAGCCGGGTGGTGGTCACGCTCGGCGACCTCGTCTCGGAGCAGGTCCTCGACGTCGTCCTGCGCGCCACCCTTCCGTACGGCGAGATCGGGACCGAGACAGGCATCGTGATCGGCCTTCGGGATCGCGACGGTGCGCTCGTGCCCGCGGGTCGCGCCTCGGCCAACGATGAGCGCGTCGCGTGGACCTACGCCGACCACGCAGCCAACGACAGCCAAGCTCGCGAGGTCGCGGTCGATCGCGCGGTCGCCGTGCAATTCGCGGCGCGCGCGCGCCAGGAAGCCGTCCGCCGCAACGGCGCCGGCGACTACCAGGGAGCCCGTGACGTGCTCGAGGCGACCGCGCGGCGGATCAAGAGCTACGCCGGCCGCGATGAGCGGATGCGCGCCCTCGTCCGCGACCTGCTCGAGGAGCAGGAGCGGTTCGCGGCACCGATGCCGGCGCTGATGCTCAAGGAGGCCCACTTTGCCAGCGGCAACGCCTCGCGACTGCGGAGCGCGACCGGCCAGGCGCTGAAGCACCGAGTCTGATCGGGCCCCGACGCCGGGTCAGACCGGTCACGCCGTCCAAGCCTCGGTCGGCGGTCTCGCCGACCGATCGCGGCGTTGCGGCGAAACGATCCGTCAGGCGTTGAGCGGGGGTGAACACGCGGTTGATCGTGGGCCAAGCGGCGCCGCGTACGGTCCCCCGGTGCCTGAGCTCTCTCGGTTCTTCGGGATCGTCGTCCGGATCCATTTCGAGGACCATGTGCCGCCGCACTTCCACGCGATCTACGGAGAGTTTGAAGCCGAGATCGGGATCGACAGACCTCAGCTCTTGAACGGATCACTCCCTCCCCGAGGGCTCGGGATGGCGATGGAGTGGGCAGCGCTTCACCATGACGACCTTCGCATCGCATGGGATCTTGCGAGGTCCGGACGCCCGGTGATCCGCATCGAGCCGCTGCGGTAGGATCGACCGGACATGCTGCGCATCCGCTCCGCGTCCGCCCTTCGGGAGCGGACGCTTCGCCTCACTCTGACCGACGGAACGGTCGTCGAGCGCGACGTCCAGGATCTGCTCTTGGGTCCGGTCTTCGAGCGGCTTCGCGCGGACGACGGCGCGTTCGCCCGCGCCCGCGCCCGCTCCGGCACCGTCACGTGGCCCGGCAATCTCGACCTGGCGCCGGAGACGCTCATCTGGGATGGACCGGATCCGGACGATGAGGATTCCCGGCGCCCCGAGCCGTTCCTTCGCCTCCGCTCTCCGAGTCGAGCGACGAGGTAGAGCGCAACGCTCCTGACCCCGCGGGCATCGAATCAACCCGGGCATTGCGAGCGCGAAATCCAAGGTTATGCAGACATCCATCCATGCGCTGACGATCGTGTCGTCGACGAGATCGACGACGATCTCGACCCACTGGGCATCGTTGACCTCAGATCCGCTTCGACATGATCTCCGCGAGTGCGGTCCGGGCGACGGCCGCGTCCAGCTCGCCCGCGCCGGGCGCGTGCGCGTTCGCGAAGCCGGCGGCCATTCCGTGACGCGCTGCCTCGACCAGATCCATGCCGCCGGTGACACCCGCCGCGAGGCCGGCCAGGAAGGCGTCGCCGCTGCCGACGGGGTATCGGCCGCGCGACGTCGGGCCTGACAGGCGCCAGGCGCCAGCGGGGTCGACCACGATCGCGCCCGCCACCCCGAGCGTGACGACGGCCGCGCCGGCTCCGCGCTCGACGATCGATCGGGCCGCGCGCAGGGCGTCCTCGGGGCTGGCCTTCGCCGCCTCGACCCCCTCGTTCTCCGTCGCGATCCCCGCCGCACCAGCGGCCTCGCCGGCGTTGACCTTGACGATCGTCGGGCCGCTCGCGATCGCGAGCTCGAGCGCCGGTCCGTGGGCGTCGACGATCACCGGGATCCCGGCATTGACGACCATCCGGACGATCCGGGCGTAGCCATCGACCGGCGCCCCCGGCGGCAGGCTGCCCGACACCGTGACGGCACCGACCTCGCCCCTGGCGATCTCCCGGGCGACCGCCCCCTCGAGCTCCGGCCAGGCCTCCGGCGCGATCGGCTCGCCCGGCTCGTAGAACTCTGTAAGCGAGCCGTCCGAACGGTCCAGCACCGACAGGCACGTTCGGGTCTCCGCGTGGGCCCGGATGAGGGTCGCCGGGATGCCGAGGGCCGCGAGCCGGTCCGCGATCCACTCGCCGGCCCGGCCGCCAACGATCGCCACGACGGCGACGTCGGCACCGAGGGACAGGGCCGCCCGCGCGGCGTTCAGGCCCTTGCCGCCGGGGAGCGCGAGGACCATGTCCGGCCGGTGGATGCCGCCGGGCACGAGGTGATCGACCTCGTGGAGCCGGTCGATCGACGCGTTCGCCGCCACAAACAGGATCCGCCGGGCGCCAGTCCCCGGCTCGGAGCCAATCGCCGGCTCGGAGCCGATCGCCGACTCGGAGCCCATCACGGCACCCACGACGCGAGCGCCCGGTCCAGCTCGTCCGCCGTTGGCTGACCGTGGACGCCGCCCAGCTCCCGGGTCGAGAGCGCCCCCGCAGCCGCCCCGGATCGCAGCCCCTCGGCGACCGACCCGCCGCGGAGCCAGACCCGCAGGAAGCCCGCGTTGAAGGAATCGCCGGCGCCGGTCGTGTCGATCGCTTCGATGGGCATAGCCAGCGTCCGTTCGATGGGGCCGGTTGCCCGGCAGGCGAGCGCGCCCTCGCGACCGAGCTTCACGACGACGAGCGGGCCGCCGTCCGCGCGCCCGGGCGCCGTCGCCCCGATCCGGGCCAGCTCGCGGGCCGCCTCCTCGACGTCCGTGCGACCGGTCAGCCGGCGAGCCTCCTCGGCATTCGGGAAGAAGACGTCCGTGGCGGCGAGCATCGGGCCGACACCCTCCCAGCGCTCGGCCGGGTCCCAGTTCGTGTCGAACGAGGTCGTCGCGCCGCCAGCCCGGGCCTTCGCCAGGAACGGAGGCAACGTCTCGCGCGCATGCGCCTGGAGGAAGAAGGCACCGACGTGGACGTGGCGGGCCCGCGCGACAAGCCCGGCGGGAAT
>JACDAH010000250.1 GCA_013695505.1 Chloroflexota bacterium
CCCCAGGGCGTTCCGGACCGTCGACCGCTGACGCGGCGACGGACCGCCCCCGCCCGAGGTAGCCATTCCGGTGTCCCTTCGCGATCGGATCCAGACCGATATCACCGCGGCAATGCGGTCGGGTGATTCGCTGCGCCGCGATGTGCTCCGGATGGCCCAGAACAGCATCCAGTCCGTCGAGAAGCGGGACCGCCGCGAGATCGGCGACGACGATGTGACCGCGATCGTGACCCGCGAGGTCAAGACCCGGCGCGAGTCCGTCGAGGCGTTCCGGAAGGGCGGTCGCGAGGACCTCGCGACCAAGGAGGAGGCAGAGATCGCCATCCTCACCGAGTACCTGCCCGAGCAGCTCGACGACACGGCGATCCAAACGCTCGTCGGTGAGGCGCTCGCCGCGACCGGCGCAAGCAGCGCCCGCGATCTCGGCAAGGTGATGGGCTGGCTGTCCCCGAAGACGCGGAGCCGGGCCGATGGCCGGCGCGTGTCGGAGCTCGTCGCCCAGGCCCTCGCCCGGGCGGACCTCGCCGGCCACGACGCGACCAACGCCGAAGAGGCCGCTCCCCAGAGGCGCCGCGGGACCGGAGTCGGCGCTGAGGTTGCGGACAGCGGCGGCGAGCCCGGCGACAGAGCCGGCGAGGCCGGCTGAGCCCGACACCATGCTGAGCCCGACACCATGCTGACCCCGACACCATGCTGACCCAGCGCGCCGTGAACGTCAGCGCGGCCTTCACCCGACGGGACTTGAGCCGCCTCCTCGTCGGGGCGACGGTCCTGATCGTGCTGATGACGGCGATCTTCGCCCTCGACCTGCTGCCGCAGCGGCTCGTCATCGACGTCGGCAATGTCGCCACCGCGGACATCGTCGCGCCGCGGGCGGACTCCTACGTCAGCACGATCCGGACCGAGGCGGCCCGGACCGAAGCCCGCAACGCAGTCCCCGACGTCTATGACTACCCGGCCCGGGCCGATGGGATCGCGAAGTTCCAGGCCCAGCAGTTCATGCGCCGCGTCAAGCCCATCGACGAGGCCTTCAAGCCGGATGTCAAACCCGACACCAAGGCTGCACTCCTCGCATCGGTCGAGGGGCTGAGCGACGCGGCCCGGGAGACGCTCGCCGGACTCGACGAGGCACGCTGGAATGCCGCCCGGTCCGAGGCCTCGCGCATCCTCGACCAGACCGAGGGCGTCGAGCTCGTCGAGAGCAAGGTCGACCAGGTCCGGGGATCGCTCCGCAACGATATCGCCGGTGGCCTCGATCCGGACGAGCGCACGCTCGCGGCCGAGCTGATCTCGCCGCTCGTCGTTGCCAACTCCTTCTTCAGCACCGACCTCACGAACATCGCCCGGGCTAAGGCGGTCAACGCCGTCCCGGAGGAGATGGTCAGCTATGCCCAGAACGAGATCATCGTCGGTCGCGGCCAGAAGGTGACGCCGGCGGGGCTAGAGGCGATCAAGTACTTCGGGCTGCTCGACGCGCGCCCCGATGTCGCCCGGCTCGGCGGCTGGTTCCTCCTGTCGGTGCTGATCGTCGGCATCCTGCTCGGCTGGATCTGGCGGTTCCGACGCCAGCTCTGGCACCGGACGAATGCCCTGGTCCTGATCGCGGTGATCGTCCTCGGGATCACGCTGCTGCTGAAGCTGACCTCGGGCCGGGCGGGACTGCCGTTCATCCTTCCGACGGCGACCGCCGGGATGCTCCTCGCGATCCTCCTCGACGCTGGCGTGGCGACCCTCGTCGTCGCGATGATCGCCCTGATCGGCGGAGCGGTGAACGGCGGCCTGCTCGAGCTGACCGCGTACATCTTCCTGGGCGGGATGGCCGGGATCGTGGGGATCCGCCGCGGCGATCGCTTCCAGGTGTTCATCCAGGCCGGGCTGGCCGTGGCGATCGTCAACGTCCTTGTCGTGGCGATCTACGGCTTCCTGGGGGCCCACGACGCCCGCGGCGTCATCGAGCTGATGGGGGCCTCGGTCCTGTCCGCCGCGGGCTCCGCGGTCGCCGCCGTCGGCACCTTCGCCGTCCTCGGGAGCGTCTTCGGGATCCTGACGGTGTTCCAGCTGCTCGAGCTGGCCAATCCGTCGCAACCGCTGCTGCGCCGGCTCCTCGTCGAGACCCCCGGGACATATCACCACTCGCTGATGGTCGGCAACCTCGCGGAGCGGGCGGCGGAGGCGATCGGCGCCGATCCGCTCCTGACTCGCGTGGCGGCCTACTACCACGACATCGGCAAGCTCGCGAACCCGTTGGCGTTCATCGAGAACCAGGCGGGCGGGGAGAACGTCCACGACCAGCTCGATCCCGAGACCTCGGCCCAGATCCTCAAGCAGCACACGGCCGACGGGATTGACATCGCCTACAAGGCCAGGCTGCCCAAGAACCTGATCGCGTTCATCCCGCAGCATCACGGCACCGCGATCATGAGCTACTTCTACGCCCGGGCAAAGGGCCTCGCGGCCGAGCCGTACGGCGGGCCGCAGACCGTCGACGGGGCGCGGGTTGCGGCGGTGGTCGATGAACGCAAGTTCCGCCACGCCGGCCCGAAGCCGCAGACACGCGAGGCGGCCTTGATCATGCTTGCCGACGGGGTCGAGGCATCGGTCCGCTCGCTGGCGTCGCGCGATGAGCCGGCGATCCGGGCGATGGTCGCGCGGATCATCGATGAGCGGATGACCGACGGCCAGTTCGACGAATGCGACCTCACCCTCCGCGACGTGGAGAAGATCAAGGAGGCGTTCGTCCAGCAGCTGCTCGGCATGTACCACCAGCGGATCGCCTACCCGCAGAACAAGGTCGTCGAGATCGAGTCTCGGCGAGGGACGGGGACCGGAACCGGCGCGTGAACCCGGTATACGTCTCGCCGTGGCGGATCGACCCGACCATCCGGGACTCCGTGATCGACGCGCATGGCGGACGGCGGGCCATCCCGATCGCCCGCCTCGCGCGGGCGATCGCCTCAGCCCTCGACGCAGCCGGCGCCCCCTCCCCAGCCTCGATCGGGCTCGTCCTGTCGGACGACGCGGAGCTCGCGGCACTCAACGAGTCGCAGCTCGGCCAGCTCGGTCCGACCGACGTCCTGTCATTCCCGCTCCTCCAGCCCGAGGCATTCCCGCCCCACGCCGGCGACCCGGATCGCGGGCCCGAGTCGCGTCCGGGTGACCCGGCTGCGTTCAGCGGGCCGCCCGACCGGCGGATCCACCTCGGGGACATCGTCGTCTCGGTGGAACGGGCGACCGAGCAGGCGGAGGATGGCCGGGGCGGCCAGACCGGCGACGTCCGCTGGTCCGTCGCCGAGGAGCTCGGCCTGCTCGTGACTCACGGCACCCTCCACATCTGCGGCTGGGATCACGCCGATCCCGCCGAGGAGCGCGAGATGCGGGCTCTCGAACAGCAGCTGCTCGCGACCGGGCGGTGAGGATTCGCCGACGGCGGTGAGGACCCGCTGCCGTCGGCGGGCTCGAGGCCGGGTCGATTGCTGGGTCGTTGCCCTTCGCGTCGTTGGAACCCTTTGGATCCAAGTGGCTTGAGTGGTAGGTCGGGTAGTCGCGGCGAGGATCGAGGGCCGACGAAAAGCCGTGTTCAGCCGCGTCGTCGCTGCCGTGCGGAGGCTTGCACGGTGTCCGCGGTGATTCGTTCCAGGCGGCGAAGATGTCGCTCGAGTCGCCCCGACGTTGCCATTCCGACAGGCGGGAGCGTCAGCCGCCCAGATGGCGTGGTGGATCTGGCGCCGGCTCGATCTGGCGCCGGCTCGATCCGGCGGGGCTGGTACCCTTCCCCGCGGGCCCTCCCGGAACGGGATCGGGCCCGTTCGGCGTGGATTCCAGCGGCGCGGCCGCGCCATCGCACCAACTCAGGGCGTCGGGAGCACGCGTGAAGATCGTCGTCGGCCTGGGCAATCCGGGCGCGCAGTACGAGAAGACCCGCCACAACGTCGGCTGGATGGTCTTGGACCGGATCGCCGATCGCGCCGGCTGGGCGGGCAAGGGCCGGACGCGCGACGCCGCGGCGATCGCGCAAGGTCGCTTCCGCGGGCTCGACCTGATGATCGTCAAGCCCCAGACGTTCATGAACGACTCCGGCCTCGCCGTTCGCAAGGTCCTTGCCCGCGAGCACGCGCCGCTCAACGACCTCCTCGTCGTGGCCGATGACTTCGCCCTGCCCTTCGGCAAGCTCCGCTTCCGCGAGAACGGAGGCTCGGGCGGGCACAACGGCCTTGGCTCGATCATCGACGAGCTCAAGACCGAGAAGTTCAGCCGGCTCCGGATCGGGATCGGGGCGCCGGAGCGGGGCTTCATCGACCATGTCCTCGCCAGGTTCGAGCCTGACGATCGGCAGCGGCTCGACGGGCTGCTCGAGGCCGCCGCCGACGCGGTCGAGGAATGGGCTCGCCACGGGACCTCCAAGGCGGCCAACCGGTTCAACATGTTCGAACTCCGGCCGGCCGACGAGACCCTGCTCGCGGCGCCGGGTGCCGTCGACGGGCCGGCCGACGAGAAGGGCGTGCGCCGGACTCGGACCGGCTGGCGCAAGGTCTTGCGCCGCGAGGAGACCGAGTGACCGCCGGACCGACCCTCCGCGGCAAGCGCGGGCGCGATCGCCGGCTGGCCGCGTCTGGAACCGCATCGTCGGGCAGCGGCGCGGGCGCGGGCCGCCGCCAGCCGGACCTCTCGGCG
>JACDAH010000252.1 GCA_013695505.1 Chloroflexota bacterium
ACCGTTGGCACGGCGAACCTTCGGTCCGCGCTCGGTGCCTCCTCGGGTTGTCCGCAGCCGACTGCAAGCATCGAGAGGCAGACAAGCCAGGTTGCGGCGACGACAGCCCTATTCAGCCGCACGGGTAACCAAAGAACCGTAGAGAACCAATCGATCGCGCTGTAATCGGTGAAGGTCGCCTGATCGCTTCCGCAACAAACCCACTGCCCTTGATTCCGCGATCTTCGCTCGGGGCGATCATCAGCAAGTATGGCGGGGTCGCGGCGCTGATCGGCGCGTCTGCGATGGGCCAGCGGATCGTGACCTCTCATACAGGTCCGCGATCTTGGGCGATCCGCTTCCAAACAGGCGGTCCGCCCTTCGCGTCTACCGTCCGTGCTAGTACGCGAAGATGGAATATTGGTCGGGGCGGCCGGATTTGAACCGACGACCACTAGTCCCCCACACTAGTGGTCGTCACGCTCACGCGGGGCCGATCGGCCCATCGGCCGTGTCCACAAGCACGAATTGCGTCAAGCGTGTCCGTCGGCGTCCACGCCAACTGCGGTCAAACTGCGGTCACGCTCGCGGCCGGCGAACGAAGCGGCCCGCCGTCGCCGTCTAGTCTCGAGGAGGTAGCCGGCGCGCCAGCGAGGCTTGTGCTTGAACGCAACGGGTCCTAGCCCAATCGTCCCAATGCACCGCGGGATCGGTCACGCTGCGTCCGAGGTCGTCGAGGTGACAGGCGCATCGCCTCCCCGACGATGCTTTCCTTGACGACCTCGCCATGCTTGTCGCTGCTTAGCGGCCCGCCGTCGCCACCGACTCGGCTGGACGTCCCTCGTGAAGGTGATCGACGGCCGGCAACCAGTGCCGCGCTTGGAGCCGAGGATTCGTCGGCGGACTGCGAACCGTCTCTCCAGGCACTCGATCTGGCGCTGAACGTTTCCCTCCCAGAACCAGTCGATTGGTTCGAGCCCGCCTGGCGGCGCTTCGCCTTCCACGATCAGATCGTACGCTTGCCGGAGCGTCCCGGTGCCCCGATCCCAAATGGATTGAGACCGCCCGCCGAGCCGCCGTTCGCAACCGCCCGATCGGCGAGGGCGAGCTACCCGACTGCGCCGAGGCGAGAGTGGTCGCATGGGGGCGACCCGCCCCGCCAATGTCTGGAGTGCCCCCAACGTTAGATAGGGGTACGGATGCGCCCCTCGACCCGCAGGCCGAGGGGCGCTGCAAACTGGATGCCCTAGTCAATTACGACTGCGAGCAGCCGGGGTTGTCCATGTCGATCCGCAAGGCAGTCGTCCCGGCCGGAACGATCCAGGTGACGTAGACGACGGCCGGGGTCGTGGTGCTCTCGTTGCGAACCAGCGCGGCGACGTCGGTGCCCGACTCGACGAAAGAGGAACCGGCGGCGTAGGTGGTCGCCGCGCAGTCCGCGTCATAATGGACCAGGCTGCCCGACGCCACTGTGACGAGGGCGATGCCTTTGTGCGCGTGCCAACCGGAGGAGCCGGGCGCGCCAAAGGTAATCGTCTGCGTTACGAAGTCGGTGGACTCCTTCGTCTGGAACTTGACCGCGCCAGTGTTGACGTGCATCGGCCCGCTCAGCGTCCCGCGCGATAGGAGCGTCGGGGGGCCGAAGTGGCTGGCGCCGGTCGCGAGCACCGTGCCGGCGAATGCGACGATGAGGGCGAGCGCCAGCAGCGGACTACGCAATGCCTTGAGCATCTGAATGGACCCTTCCTTGGGCACATGTGTGCCCGGCGAACGGAAGGGTCGGACTCGCTATTGGCCCTGCGCGACGTGAAGGCGACCGTATGGGACGCCGCGCTGGCGGGGGAACCCTCGGACCCCATGCCTCCCTACCGATCTTCGGAGTGTGCGCCGTCTGGAACACGCGCGCCAGCTTGCCATTCGCGATATTCGGTGCCGACAGGCAACGCCCGCCTTCTCTCCGGCCGCGCAGGACGTCGCCGGGACGGGATCGCGCGTCGGATGCGGAGCGGGCGGACTATGCCCGCGCCAGATCTGAGGTGCCCCCAACGTACGGTAGTGGGACGTGTCGAGCCTTAGTCGCCTGGGGATGCGCTCCACCCCGGCCAAGTACGGCTCATTGTCGCCGCCGGTCTAGCCTCTAGGACATTTCCGGTCAGCGAAGCGGCGGGCTGATCTTGTCTTGGCAGCCGCCGGTCGGCTGACCGTAGTTGTTGTCCTCACGGACGTTGTTGACAAACGAGAGTCTCCCCGCAGGGTTCGGGTTGTCGAAGCTCGAACCCACAAAGGAGACTCTCGTGGCGCATCGTACGGCTCGCCTCAATGGGCATGCGTGCCTTGGCACCGGTCAAGACAGAGCATGGCAAGCGGACGTTCGGCCTGCCAGAGCTTGCGCTATGGGCGCTGAAGACCCAGCGTGCGGCACAGGTACGGGAGCCGGCTTGTCGCGGGTAGTGCGTGGCACGAGGCAGGCTTTGTGTTTACGGCGGCCGACGGGAGGCCGCGTCAGTGGCGAAGCCTGGATGAGCTTTCGTCCGTGCGTAGGTTCGGGCCGGTTTGCGTCATCGGCGGTTCCACGACATGCGACACGCGTTCGCGACGTTGCTCCTCGAGGCCGGCGAGGAGGTTGCCGTGATCTCCAAGATGCTGGGCCACGCCGACTACTCGACGACGGTCAACATCTACTCGCACCTTTCGACGGAGCGATCGCGCATCGCTGCCGCCCGGATCGACGGTCTCCTGAAGGGTCGCCAAGCGCCCGAGGACCTCGCGCGTTAGGAAACTGCGGTCAAAACTGCGGTCAGGCCCCCGGCGGAAGATCCGTCCGGGGGCCATTTCGTGCTCAGATGATGGTCGGGGCGGCCGGATTTGAACCGACGACCACTAGTCCCCCAGACTAGTGCGCTACCAGACTGCGCCACGCCCCGAGCCCCGGGAGTTTACACCGCTGACGGCGACCCGCCGGCCGATCGTCGAATCGCAGACATGTCGGCCAAATTTGAGGCGCATCGGAACTTACGCGCGGGGGCATCGACGGGGCATACCGACGACCTGATCAGGCTCGCTGATCAAGGTGGGGTCGAACGAGCGGGCCCACCGCCCGAATCGAACGTGGCCGTGCCCGAAACCCGAGCCCGCCGCGCTCGCTCGCGTCGATTCTGATCAGCGACGCTGATCAGGGCCCAATAAAGGACTCAACCGGCGACCACCGGCAGGCCTTCCTGGGCCTTCCTGACAGCCGCGTCCGGATACTCGTAGTCCTCGAGCGTGCCGGCGAGGTACTTCTCGTAGGCCGTCAAGTCAAAGTGGCCGTGGCCGCACAGGTTGAACAGGATCACCCGCTCCTCGCCCTTCTCGCGGGCGTCGATCGCCTCGTCGATCGCAACCTTGAGTGCGTGAGTCGGCTCGGGCGCCGGCAGGATCCCCTCGGTCCGGGCGATCTGGACG
>JACDAH010000255.1 GCA_013695505.1 Chloroflexota bacterium
GTGACGAACCGTTCGCGTCGGACGATCGGAGCGTGCGACAATCGTCGCCGATGACGACACGGCGAGGCGGGCGACCACCCCAGGTGCGGCCTCGGCCTCCCTCGACGGGGCGCCCGTCGCCAGCCAGACCCCGGCCGCACGCCCCGACACCGGGCCGGCTGGCGTCCCATCGCAAGATCGAACGCGGTCCCGGGATCGCCCTGCCCTTCCGGCTCCTCGCGGGGCTCGCGGTCATCGCCCTCGGGGTCGGCGTCCTGATCATCGCCAACGGCGGCCTCGCCCGGATCGCGGATGCGGTCGGGTCGACCTTCGGCGGTCTCGTCACCGACCTCACCGCGACCCCTGCCCCGAGCGCCGCGGATCCGATCGCCGCCGATGCGCCAACCCTCGAAGCACCGGACGAGCCGTACACCAACGAGCCCTCGATCGATCTCGTCGGCATCGTGCCCGCCGCGGTCGTCGGCCAGCCCGATACGTTGATCCGGATCTTCGTCGCGATCGGCAAGGGGCCGTCGGGTCCGGTCATCGACGTCCCTGTCGGGACGACCCAGAGCTTCCTCGTCCCGATGACCCTGAGCCCCGGCGCGAACGTTTTCACGGCTATGATCGTCGGTCCGACCGAGCTGGAGTCCGATCTGTCCCCGGCCGTGACGTACGTCTTCGACAAGTCGAAGCCGAAGGTGACGATCAGCTCGCCGAAGGCGAACGCGGTCGTCAACAGCCGATCGGTCCAGGTCGTCGGCCAGACCCAGGGCCGGAGCGCGATCAGCATCCGAAACATGACAACGAACACCACGGTCGCGGGCGCGGCCGACGGCAAGGGAGCGTTCAGCATCGCCGTCCCGCTAGGGACCGGGACCAACAAGCTCCAGGTGACCGCCACGGATCCCGCCGGCAATGTCAACTCGGCCACGGTCACCGTCCGGCGCGGGACGGGCAAGCTCACGGCACAGGTCTCGGCGTCGTTCTACCAGATCAGGCGCAGCAAGCTCCCCGAACAGGTCCGGATCGTCGTGACCGTGACCGATCCGGACGGGCGGGCCCTCGAGGGCGCGAATGCGACCTTCACTCTGGCGATCCCCGGGGTGCCGGCGGTGACTTCGTCGACCACCCACACCTCGAGTCGCGGCACGGCCACGTTCACCACCACGCTGCCCAAGGGCGCGAACGCTGGCCAGGTGTCGGTCACCGTGATCATCCAGACGAACAACTACGGCGACACGACGGATCGGACGGTCATCACGATCCAATAGGCGACCGGATGTTCGACGGGTTGCCGGAATGACGTGACACCGGCCCGGGTCGCAGCTACCATCCGATCATGGCGTCGTGGCGATGTCCGCACTGCTCGACTCCCCAGCCCGTGGCGTCGCGGTGCTGGGTCTGCCACCGTTCCTCGACCAGCTGCGGGACCTGCCGCAACTTCCGCCGCTCGGTCGCGGCCCGGGTCGGGTTCTGCGGCCTGGATCGCCGCCGCCAAACCCTTCAGGGTGACGAGGTCCGCGCCTGCTGGGTCGACCGCGCCGTGCCGGCCGCGCCCGAGCCGGTCACGCCGGGCCTGCTCGATCTCCTCACCGTCACGGCGCTCGGCCAGACGCCCGACGGCTCGCCAAAGGGGCCGGTTCGGCCCGTCAACTCGACCGATCCGCGCAGCCACCGCCTGTGGGTCGAGGTCGAGGTTTAGGGGCAGCTCGCGGGTTTCGTGTCCTGGGCGCTGATCGTGACCGGTGAGCCTGGCGGCTGCATCGTGCCGGGGTCCGGGAGCTGGCCGCTCACGAACGATGTGTCCGGAGCCGCCGGCGGCAGGACATTCGCCGTGAAGCCGTCTGACGCGATCTTCGCCTTGGCGTCGCCGACCGTCAGGCAGCTGTAGTCGCCGACCTTGATCGGGGCCGGCGTCGGGGTGGGCGTCGGGGGAGCCGGCGTCGGCGTGGGCGGTGGCGTCGGAGTGGGCGGAGGAGTGGGCGTCGGCGAGGGCGACGGGCTCGGAGACGGGCTCGGCGAGGGCTCGGGCCCCTTCGAGAGGACGTACGAGATCGGGGTGCCCTCGGCGACGAACACGCCGGCCGGCGGAACCTGGCTGATCACCGAGCCCGCCGGCACGATCGCGTCAAACGCCTCCGTCTTCGCGCCGAGCTGGAGCCTGGCCCCAGCGAGGAGGTTGAATGCCGCCGTCTCGGTCTGACCGACAAGGTTCGGGACGGCAACCGTATTCGGGCCCACCGCGATCGTCAGGGCGACCGTCCCGCCCTTGTCGATCTTCGTGCCGGGCTGCGGATCCTGAGCCACGACGCTGTTCAACGGCGTGCCGCTCGAGGCCGGCGCCGTCGCCGACGTGTCGAGGGTGATCCCGTTCTGGGTGGCGAGCGTCTGGGCACCCGTCAATGGCAGCCCGACGAACTTCGGGACCGTGATCTGCGCCACCGGCGTAGCGCCGCCACTGGACAGGAGGCGGAAGACGAGGAGGGCGACCGCGGCAAGAATGAGCAGGGCGACGATGCCGGCCGCCCACACGGCGGGCGACGTGCCGCCGGGCTCATCGTCGTCGATCGGCCGGACCGGCGGCCGCCCACCGCGGCCGTCGCTCCCCAGTGGCTGTCGCGCGTACGGTTCGGAGCCCCGCGGCGGCGCGTCGTAGGCCTCGGGAAC
>JACDAH010000257.1 GCA_013695505.1 Chloroflexota bacterium
GCCCAGGGCGATCGCCTGCTCCCAGGTCCACACCGCGTCGGCAAGCAACACGGTTTCCTCGCCCTTATGGTCGACGCGGCCCGCCACGAGCAAAATGGCGTCTTCGGCCCAGGTCGACTCGGTCTGCTCGAACACCTTCGGGAACACGATCACCTCGATGGTTCCCTGGAGGTCCTCGAGCGTCGCCACGCCCATCGTCGCGTTCGCCTTCGTGATCACCCGCCGGAACCCCGTCACGATCCCGCCGATCACGACCCGCTGGCCGTCGAGCGACTCGTCCCCGAGGTCGCTGCTGAACGCGGTGACGAACGCGCCGACCTGCGACGCGACCTCGCCCATCGGGTGCTCCGAGAGATACAGGCCGAGCAGCTCCTTCTCCCAGCGGAGCCGTTCGCGAACGGGAACCTCGGTCGCGGCGGGCAGCGGCCGCTCCAGCGCGGTCGTGTCCTCGGCGGCGAGATCGAAGAGCGAGGTCTGGCCGCTCAGCCGGTCGCGGGTCGCGGCCTGGCCGGCGTTGATCGCGTCGTCGAGCCCGAGCAGGACCTGAGCGGGGTGGCCGAGCTCGTTCAGGGCACCCACCTTGGCCAGCGCCTCGAGCACCTTGCGGTTCACGAGGCGCAGGTCGATCCGCGAGCAGAGGTCGGCCAGCGAGCGGAAGATGCCGCCCTCCGACCGAGCGGCCACGAGCGACTCGATCGCGCTCTGGCCGACGTTCTTGACGGCCAGCAGCCCGAACCGGATCGCCGGACCCTCGACGGTGAACTCGACATCGGAGCGGTGGACGTCCGGGAGCTTGATCTCGATCCCCATCCGGCGGCACTCGGCGATCGCGGCCGCCACCTTCTCCTCGTTCGAGCGGAACGCGGTCAGAACGGCGGTCATGTACTCGACCGTGTAGTTCGCCTTGAGATAGGCCGTCTGGTAGGCGATCAGGCCGTAGCAGGTCGCGTGGGCCTTGTTGAACCCGTAGCGCTCGAACGGCTCGAATGCCTGGAATACAGCATCGATGACGTTCGGTGCCACGCCTCGCTCGGCCGCCTGGGTGACGAACTTCTCCTTCTGGGCCCGGAGGACCGACGACTTCTTCTTGCGGATCGCATAGCCGAGGGTGTCCGCCTCCGGGCCGGTGAAGCCACCCAAAGCGATCGCCGCCGACATGATGTCTTCCTGGTAGACGAAGATCCCGTAGGTCTTCTCGAGGTACGGCTCGAGGAGCGGATGGAGATAGGTGACCTTCTCCAGGCCGTGCTTGCGCCGGATGTAGGCGGGGATGTTGTCCATCGGTCCCGGCCGGAAGAGCGCGACCATCGCGGCCAGGTCGAAGACGGAGGTCGGCTTCAGCTCCCGGATGTAGCGGCGCATGCCCGCCGACTCCAGCTGGAAGATGCCGGTCGTCTCGCCGGAGGCCAGGAGCTCGAACGTCCTGGTGTCGTCGAGCGGGATCTGGTCGAGGTCGATCACCTCGCCTCGTTCCTGGCGGACGAGGTCGACCGCGTGGCGCAGGATCGTCAGGTTGGAGAGCCCGAGGAAGTCGAATTTCAGGAGCCCGAGCGCCTCGATGGCGTGCATCTCGAACTGGCTCATCAGGGCATCGGAGTTCGTCGCCTTCTGGAGCGGCATCAGCTCGGTCAGGGGCTCGCGGCTGATCACGACTCCGGCGGCGTGGGTCGACGCGTTGCGGGCGACGCCCTCGAGCTGGCGGGCGAAGTCGATGATCCGCTTGACGGCGGGGTCTGCGTCGACCTGGCCCTTCAGGTCGGGCGAGATCTGGAGCGCCTCGTCGAGCCTGATCCCGAGCTGGTTCGGGATCGCCTTGGCGATCCGGTCCACCTCGCCGTAGCTGTGGCCGAGCACTCGCCCGACGTCGCGGATTGCGGCACGGGCGAGCATCGTCCCGAAGGTGATGATCTGGGCGACGTGGTCCGAGCCGTACTTGCGCGAGACGTAGTTGATGACCTCGTCGCGGCGCTCGTCCTCGAAGTCGACGTCGATGTCGGGCATCGTCACGCGGTCGGGGTTGAGGAAGCGCTCGAACGGGAGCCCGTAGGCGATCGGGTCGACCGGGGTGATGTACAACGTGTACGTGACGATCGAGCCCGGGGCGCTTCCCCGACAGGTCGTCTGGATCCGCTGCTCGCGGGCAAACCGGACGAAATCGGCGACGATCAGGAAGTAGCCGGCGTAGCCCATCGAGAGGATCACGCCGAGCTCGTAGTCGAGCCGCTGCTGGAGCTCCGGCGTCACCACGCCGTAGCGCTCGCGCAGGCCGCGCTCGCATTCCTTGCGGAGCCAGCTCTCCGGGGTCTCGCCGTCGGGCACCGGGAAGTGCGGGATCCGGAGCTGGCCGAGGGGCAGCTCGATGTCGGTCATCTCGGCGATGCGGCGGCTGTTCAGGATCGCCTCGAGCTGATCGGGGAACAGGGCCGCCATCTGGGCCGCCGACTTGAGCCAGAAGTCGTTCGTCTCGAACTTCATCCGGCCGGGAGTGTCGATGTTGTTCCCCGTCCCGATGCACAGCAGCACGTCCTGAGCCTCGCTCTGACGTTCGTGGACGTAGTGGAGGTCGTTAGTCACGACGAGCGGGACACCCGTCTCGGGGGCCAGGCGGAGGAGCTTCTCGTTGAGGACGCGCTGCTCCGGCAGGCCGTGGTCCTGGAGCTCGAGGAAGAAGTTGCCCTTGCCGAGGATGTCCTGGTACTCGGAGGTCAGGCGCCGGGCCGAATCCCAGTCCTCGATCTCGAGCGCCCGCGGGATCTCGCCGCCGAGACAGGCGCTCAGCCCGACCAGCCCCTCGCTGTATCGGGCAAGGTGCTCGTGGTCGATCCGCGGCTTGTAGTAGAACCCGTCGACGTGGGCGTCGGTGATGAGCCGACAGAGATTCCGATAGCCGATGAGATCCTTGGCGAGAAGGATCAGGTGGAAGGGCTGGGCATCGGCCTTGCCCTCCTTCTCGGTCATCGACCGGCGGGCCACGTAGGTCTCGACGCCGATGATCGGCTTGATCCCCTTCGCCTTGGCCGCCTGGTAGAACGCGACCGCCCCGTAGAGGGCGCCGTGGTCGGTGATCGCGAGGCTGTCGAAGCCTTGGACCGCGGCCGAATCGACGAGATCCGTGATGCGTCCCAACC
>JACDAH010000275.1 GCA_013695505.1 Chloroflexota bacterium
GCTCAGTTTCGCCACGGAACGCGGCGTCCAGGTCCTTGCCAAGCCGTTCGACATCACGACGGTCGCGACGATGATCGACCGGCTGCTCGCCGTCGACCGCGCCTGACCATCCCCCGCCAGTTCAGGCTCGGACGGCCGGCGGGGACGTTCAGCCGCGCGGGTACGTGTGGAACCCGCGGCCGGTCTTCTGCCCGAGATGCCCCGCCTCGACCAGCTCGACGAGGACCCGCGGCGGCGCGAAGTGCGCCTGGTCGAACCCGTCATGCAGGACTCGCATGATGCCGAGGCAGACGTCGAGGCCGATGAAGTCGGCGAGCTCCAGCGGGCCCATCGGGTGGTTCAGCCCGACCTTCGCCCCGGTGTCGATGTCGTCGGCGCTGCCGAGACCTTCCTCGAGCGCCCGCATCGACTCGCCCAGGAAGGGCAAGAGGATCCGGTTGACGATGAAGCCCGGCCGATCGGCGGATACGATGACCTGCTTGCCCATGTCGGCCGCGAGCGCCCGGATGGCCGTCTCGGTCTCGTCGCTCGTTGCGCTGCCCCGGATCAGCTCGATCAGCGGCATGACCGCAACGGGGCTGAAGAAATGCATCCCCGCGAAATGCGTGCGGCGCGGCGCGGCGACGGCCGCGGCCAGCGTGTCGATCGAGATCGACGACGTGTTCGACGCAAAGATGGCGCCGGCCGGCGCGCGCCGATCGAGCTCGGCCCACAGGGTGGTCTTCACCGCGATGTCCTCGAACACGGCCTCGACGACCAGCTCGACGCCGGCGGCCCGCCCCAGATCGTCGGTGGCTTCGATGCGCGCCACCAGCGCGTCTCGATCCTCGGCCGTCAACCTGCCCTTCGCGACGGATCTCTCGAGGTTGGTGGCGATGCGGTCGCGACCCGCGGTCGCCCGGCCAAGGTCGGGCTCGTACAGGACGACGGACCGCCCGGTCGCGGCGAGCGACTGGGCGATGCCATGGCCCATCAGCCCGGCGCCGGCCACGAGGGCGAATTCGATCGTCATCCGCCGAGAGTAGCCGCTCGTGGCCGCAGCAGCTGGCGGAGCGGAGCGGCGCCGACGAGCAGGCCACATCCAAGCGCCGACACAAGACCCGCCACGAGGAACCCGAGCGAGTAGCCACCGGCGTCCGCGACGGCGCCCAGGGCGACCGGCGCGATCCCGAAGCTGAGATCCAGGAAGATCGTGGCCGTGCCGACGACCGTCCCGCGTTCCTCGGGCGGGACCCGCGACACGGTCAGCGACAGGAGAGCGGGCATGATGAAGGCGACGCCGAACGCGAACAGGGCGGTCCCGACGAGCAGCCCGGTGAGGTTCGGGACGAGGGCGATGATCCCGAGCCCGATGGCGGACGCGGCGAGCGCCGATCCGGAGAGGGCGACCGCGCCGATCCGATCCGGCAGCCGGGCGCCGACGATCCGCAGGACGACAACGATCAGGCCGTACTCGGCGAGGGGCAGGCTCGCGCCGTCCAGGCCGATCGTCCGGACATAGCTCGCGAGGAACGTGAGGTAATAGGCCATCCCCGACAGCCCGAGCAGGATGACGAAGCCCGGAAAGATTCCGGCGGGATGGAGCAGACGCGGCCGGGTCCGGGGCACGTCACCTGCCACGACAGCTCGTGGCGGCGTGGTCTCGGGCACGAACCAGGCGACGACGAGCGAAGTGGCGGCGACGCCCGCGGTGACGAGCCAGACCGTCGCGAACGAGCCGCCGCCCGCGAGGATCGCCTCGCCGAGCCATGGCCCCACCGCCAGCCCGATGTAGAGGGTGAGCGACAGGAAGCTGAGCGACTCGCCGCGTCGCCCGTCCGGCGCGAGGTCCGATGCGGCCGCCAGCGCGGCAACGAGCCAGAACGCCTCGCCCGCGCCCAGGATGCAGCGGGCAAGGATGAAGAGCGGGAAGTTCACGGCGACCACGTGGGCCAGCAACCCCACGACCGTCAGCGCGGCTCCGATGAGGAGCGCCCTGCGGCGCCCGAACCGGTCGGTGACCCAGCCGACGACGGGCCGCATCGCGAGCGCGGCGATGCTGAAGACCGCGATCGCGAACCCGACGGGCGCCTTGGCCAGGCCGAGGCTCTGCTCCCCGAAGAGCGGCGCTGCGACGATGACGATGCCGCCCGCCACGTAGAACACGAGGGTCGCGACGGCCAGCGCAAGGAACGTCGGAGTCAGGAGGCGGACCGGGGCGACCACGTCGCTTCAGTCTCGGGCTGGAGACACGGAGTCCGAACCCAGCACCGCGAGAAGGGCGTCCGCTGCGGCATACGGATCAAGGCGGTGATCGGCGACCGCGGCGAGGGTGCCGCGGGTGGCGTCGGATTGATCCGGAGCGCGGAGTCGCTCACGGAGGCGTTCCGCCACGATCGCCCAGACCAGGGCGTCGGCCCGGGCGAGCCGGGCCGAATCGGTCGGGCCGGCCGCGATGGCCGTCCTGTGCCGATCCAGCGCCGCGAGGAGCTCGGGCACGCCTTCGCCGGTGGCCGCGGTCGTGATCAGGACCTCGGGCCGTTTCGGCCGCGGCCGAGTCGGCGACCCGACTGGATCGCCGCCGACCTTCGGCCCGCCGCCCGCCA
>JACDAH010000094.1 GCA_013695505.1 Chloroflexota bacterium
GGGTTGATGTGGGTTAGGCGCGTACGCGGCGGCACCGCGTGCGTGGATAACCAGCATCGGCCGACTAGTTCATCCGGCTAAAGCCGTTCGTCGAGCCGCCGATAGAGGGAGAGATGTTTGACATCAACGCTGCCCTTAAATATCTCGTCAAGCAGGATGGATCCGACCTCCACGTCAAGGTAGATTCCCCGCCGCAGGCCCGCGTCCACGGGAAGCTCGGCCCGATCACGGCCGGCGGACCGGCCGGCTCGAAGAAGCCGAAGCCGCTGAGCGCGAAGGACACTGAGACGGCGCTGCGCACGATTCTGAAGGACCAGGTCAAGCGCAAGGAGTTCGATGAGATCGGCGAGGTCGACTTCTCCTACGAGATCAAGGGCACCTCCCGCTTCCGCGTCAACGCCTTCCGCCAGCGCGGCGACATCTCCATCGCCTGCCGCGCGATCCCGCTGGCCGTCCGCACCATCGACGACCTCGGCCTGCCCGAGGTGATGCGCGAGCTGGCCGACTCCGCCCGCGGCATCGTCCTGCTCACCGGGACCACCGGCTCGGGCAACTCTACGACCCTCGCAGCGATGATCGACCACATCAACGCCAACAAGGCGCGGCACATAATCACGCTCGAGGATCCCATCGAGTACCTGCACGCCGACAAGGAGTCGATCGTCAACCAGCGCGAGATCGGCGCCGACACCGAGAGCTTCTCGCGGGCAATGCGCCGAGTCCTCCGCCAGGACCCCGACGTGATCCTGATCGGGGAGATGCGGGACGAGGAGACGGTCCGCACCGCCCTCTCGGCCGCCGAGACGGGCCACCTCGTGCTCTCCACCCTGCACACCCTCGACGCGTCCGAGACTGTCAACCGGATCATCGACTTCTTCCCGCCCCACCTGCAGCAGCAGGCGCGGGTGATGCTCGCCTCGACTCTGCGCGGCGCCGTCTCCCAGCGCCTCGTGCCCCGCGTCGACGAGAAGGGTCGCGTCGCCGTCGCCGAGGTCATGGTTTCGACAGGCCGGATCCAGGACCTGATCCTGAACCCCGAGGAGACCGGCCGGATCACCGAGGTGATCTCCGAAGGCGGCTACTACGGGATGCAGACCTTCGACCAGGCGCTGCTCGGCCACGTCACCCGTGGCGAGGTCTCCGAGGAGATCGCGATGGAGACCGCCTCGAGCCCCCACGACTTCAAGCTGATGCTCAAGGCCGGCGGCCGCACCGCGAGCGGCATCGAACAGGTCGGGGCGGCTGCGTAAGGCCATGCGGGAGGCGATCAACAACAACCCGATGGTCCAGGCCGCCGTGATCGGCGTCCTGCTGCTCGGGGCCGCCGTGCTGCTGCTGACCCAGATGAAGGGGTCGAAGCCCGCGGAACCCTCGCCCGCCGTCGCGGTCACGACCGCCGATGGGACAACCGCGGAAATCACCGCGACGCAAGACGACGCCTCGACCGCAACGGTGACCGCGACCGTCAAGGCCCCCGATGGATCCACTTTGCCCCAGTCCGCGTCGGTGACGCCCGCCGCCGCGCCCGCCGAATTCAAGGCCGGCCCGGGCATGCCGGCCCAGCTGGTCTCCGACCACGCGCAGGGCAGGACGATTGTTCTGCTTGTCGACGATCCGAAGGGGATCGAGGACAAGCCGATGCGCGCCGCGGTCAACGGTCTGCGCGGGGACGGCAGCCTGGCGGTCTACACCACCGACGCCAAGGGAATCGCGCGATACGCATCCATAACCCAAGGCGTAGGTGTGTCACAGGTACCGGCGCTCGTCGTGGTCTCGCCGAGCAGCGCCGGGGAGGCGCCGAAGGCGACTGTCAGCTACGGATTCCGTGGAGCCGACAGCGTCCGCCAGGCAGTTCGCGACGCCGTCTACCGAGGTCTGACACGCGGATACGACCCCGGATAGGCCGGGCTCGGACATGGCCGCAAAGCGCAAGCGAGCAGCGCACCTCAAGCCCGTGCCGGCTGAGAGCAAGGGTCCCAGCACGACGAAGAAGGGTCGCAAGAAGGCATTGGCCGGTCTGACTCCGGCTGATGACTCGGCCAGCGTCGAGTTCGTCACCGACGCCCTGGTCGACCTCGGGTACGTCAACGAGGAGCGCGCCGAGCGCGCAGTTGGCGAGGCGCGCAATGCGGGCTGCCCGCCGGAGGAGCTGCTCCTGGAGGAACGGGTGATCGATTCCGACCAGCTCTCGCGGGCGGTTGCCCTTCGCTACGGACTCGATCACGTGGATCTCGGCGAGTTCCACGTCGACATGGCCGCGGCGAATCTGATCCCCGTTGCTTCGGCTCGCCGGCACCTGGCGTTGCCGATCGCCTACGTCAGCCCGCAGACGCTGCTGGTCGCCATGTCTGATCCGGCCAACGTCGTCGCCGTGGACGACATCCAGATGGCGAGCGGACTCGATTGCCGGGTCGCGGTCTCCGCAGGGGAGGACATCGAGGCACTGATCGGCCGCCTGAACACCTTGCAGAGCGCGGTCTCCGAGGCCGCTCACGACGACGAAACCGACGAGGACGAGGGCATCGGCGATCTCTCGGAGCTGCGCGCCTCGGCCGAGGACGCGCCGGTCATAAAGCTCGTCTATTCGATCCTCGGCCAGGCGGTGAACGAGGGTGCCTCCGACGTCCACTTCGAGCCCGATGAGGGCGACATGCGCGTCCGCTTCCGCGTCGACGGGGTCCTCTATGAGGCAGCGCGGGTGCCGAAGCGGATGGCGACAGCGGTGGTCTCCCGCGTCAAGATCATGAGCGCGCTCGACATCGCCGAGAAGCGCCTGCCTCAGGACGGGCGCGTCAGTGTCACAGTGGAGGACCGCGCCGTGGACCTGCGCGTCACGACCCTGCCCACACAGCGCGGGGAGGGCGCGGCGATCCGCCTGCTGGATAAGGACACGGCGATGCGCACCCTCGACGAACTCGGTCTGGACGGCGATCCGCGCAAGCGCTTCGAGGGCTCCTTCGGCAAGGCCTATGGCGCGGTGCTCGTCACCGGACCCACCGGAGCCGGCAAGTCGACGACGCTCTACGCGGCGCTCGAGGTGCTGAACAGCGTCGAGAAGAACATCATCACGATCGAGGACCCGGTCGAGTACCGCCTCGAAGGAATCAACC
>JACDAH010000278.1 GCA_013695505.1 Chloroflexota bacterium
GCGATCTTGAGCCTGGATTGAGCCTGGCCCGCGATCGTGGCGACTGCGTATTCCTCCCCCAGGGACACGTCGCGGCGGTCGGGCCAGCTCCCCATATGACCCTGACCCAGTCCGAGCCGACTCGGCCGCCGCCCTTCTTTTCGCGTCGCCGCGCCGTCGGCGGTGAGCCGCTCAGTCCGCGTCCTCCTCCGCGTCCTCGGCCTCGTCGCCGAGCTCGACGATGTCGCCCTCGGTGAAGAGGATGGTCTTCAGCGCGGCCTGCCACTTCGGCGTGCGGCGCAGCAGGAACTCGAGGTCCATGCCGAAATGCTTGAACTCCTCCTGCTGGGCGTTCTCCATGATCGCGCGGGCGTCGTCGTCGGCCTCAACGGAGATCCGCTGCTGATACCAGCCGATCGCCTCGGCCTCCTCGGTCAGCGACGCGATCATCCGCGCGAACGTCCGCTGCTCCGCGCTCAGGTCGCTCGGCGGCTCGTGGTACTGGTCGGTGGGCATCGGGCTCCTGTCTGTGAAGAGGACGAGTGCCTCCACTCCCCCTACGGCCGGCCACCGAAGCACGGGGCCGTCGCCCCTTCCGCCGCGTATAGGCTCGCCATTCGTGGTCGACCTCGCCCAACTGGAAGCCCGGCTCTGGGATGCGGCCGACGACCTGCGCGCCAATTCGGGGCTCAAGGCGTCCGAATACGGAACGCCTGTCCTCGGACTCATCTTCCTGCGCTTCGCCGATGCCAGGTTTCAGGCGGCGCGTGAGTCAATCGAGGCTAAGGCCTCCGCGCGGCGCACGATCGGCGCGTCTGACTACCACGCGCAGAGGGTCATCTACCTCACCGACGCCGCCCGCTTCCATCACCTCCTCGAGCTGCCGGAAGGGGCCGATCTCGGCAAGGCGGTCAACGATGCGATGCGTGCCGTCGAGGACCACAACCCACATCTGGCCGGCGTCCTCCCGAAGACCTACACCGCGATCGACAGCGCCACGATCGCCTCGCTGCTGCGCCACATCAACAGCTACACCAAGGATCTCGAGGGCGACGCGTTCGGCCTGATCTACGAGTACTTCCTGGCGAAGTTCGCGCTCTCTGAGGGTCAGGGCGCCGGAGAGTTCTTCACGCCCGCCTCGATCGTGCGCCTGATCGTCGAGGTCATCGAGCCGTTTCACGGCCGGATCTTTGACCCGGCATGCGGTTCGGGCGGCATGTTCGTGCACTCGGCGCACTTCGTCGAGCGCCACCAGCACTCGCCGGGCGACGAGCTCTCGGTCTACGGACAGGAGAAGACCGGCGAGACCGTGCGACTGGCCAAGATGAACCTCGCGATCCACGGTCTGTCGGGCGAGATCCGCGAGGGCAACAGCTACTACGAAGACCTCCACCAGAGCGCTGGTCGCTTCGACTTCGTGATGGCCAACCCGCCGTTCAACGTCGACCGCATCGACAAGGCCAAGCTCGCAGACGACGCGCGCTTTCCCGATCTGCCCAAGGCCGACAACGGCAACTACCTCTGGATTCAGCTCTTCGCGACCGCCCTGAACGAGACCGGACGGGCGGGCTTCGTGATGGCGAACTCCGCGTCTGACGCCCGCCACAGCGAGGCCGAGATCCGCCGCAAGCTGATCGAGAGCCGGGTCGTGGACGTCATGGTGGCCGTCGGACCCAACTTCTTCTACACGGTCACCCTCCCGGTCACGCTGTGGTTTCTGGACCGTGGCAAGCAAGACACCGCACGTGCCGACCAGGTCCTGTTCATCGATGCCCGCCAGGTCTTTCGTCAGGTCGACCGCGCGCACCGTGACTTCACCGACGAGCAGCTCGAGTTCCTCGCCAACATCGTGCGGCTGTATCGCGGAGCGCCGCCGGAACTGGCGACGGGCGAGAACCCGCTGTTCGCCAAACACTTCCCCGATGCGACCTACGCCGACGTGGTCGGTCTGTGCAAGGTGTCGACGGTCGCCGAGATCGAGGCGCAGGGCTGGAGCCTTAACCCGGGCCGATACGTGGGGACCGAGGTCGAGGATCTCGACGACGAGGTCTTCGAGGAGAAGCTCGCCGCGGCGCACCTCGAACTGCGAGAACTCAGCACTCGGGCGGCCAAGCTTGAGGCGGGCGTCGACAAGGTCCTCAGCCAGCTGCTCGAGCGCTGAACCGGCGACTGGCTGGCTAGTTGAGACGCAGTTGTGGCTGGCGCCTACGACGGCGCCAGATCCCTTGAGTCTTGGGCGAGTAGCGGCGCACGGTGCCAGGTTCCTGCTCTTCCATGACGTGTGCCCAACGGTGCACCGTCTCGCGTTTCCAGGCGTCTTGGTGAACGTCGGAGTGGGCGCCGTCAATGACGGCGACGGTGATCGCGGTCTCCCGAAGTACGTCGGCGTGCTCGACCGGCATCGATTCGTTTGCTGTGACGAGCACGACCTCAGATCCGAATCGCTGCACAAGCGACGTCACTAGGTCCGGATCAAGCGTGCCCGCGCGCCCGTCGGAATGGATCGACGTGGCGTTGCGACCCCGGAATCGCAGCTCCGTCGCGAGGCGTTTCGGCATGTCCTCGTCCAGATAGAGCAGGCGCCGTTGCGCCATGGCACGCTCAGGCGGCTCTTGGCTCGAACTCGCGAACGGCTCGCCACCAGCGAACGGCGTCGTCCACTTCCTCAGAAGTGATCTCGTAGTCCTCGAGAAGCGTCTCGCGACCTCCCTGGCCCTCGGCAAGTGACGCGACCTCGTCGGCAGCTATCCGTCGCCCGCGGATCACCGGACGTCCGGACAAACGGTCCGGGTTGACCTCGATGAAGCGAAGATCGGGAACCAACCTCGCAGCCCAACCGCCGCGTTCCAATTCATCGGCGATCTTCTGCAGGTTGCCGGGGTCGAGCACCTGTTGCTCCGCGGAATGCTTTCCGCCGATGTCGTAGACCCGTTCACCCGTGTGCTCAACTACGGACCCGTGCATCGTGCCGAGGTCCTTGCCGTGATGCTGTAGAGGCCAGCTCAGTCCCTCGCGCTTACGAAGACGTTCGATGGTGCGCTTGATCGACTTGAGATCCGCGCCGAGATCCTCCAGTTCGTGAACGACCATCGCTTCCGCCACGTCCTGGTAGCTGTAGACCAGCGGGGGGCCTACGGATTGCGATGCGCGGATGTAGCCGCGCCGCGCCCACTGACCGATGCGATCACCTGACACCCCGGCTAGGAGCCCCGCCTCAGCCGCGAGGTAATGCCCGCGAGGCGGCATGTGGGTTAGCGTGCCCATAGCCGCAAGCCTACCTTCGGCGTCAGCCGGCAGAACCCTTACGGCCGTGAAAGAGTGGCGACGCCGATCGTAACGTTATTGTGCCCTTGCGTTATAGACGGTAGGCTGCGGCCGTGGACGCCGACCGCTACCCCTCCTCCCCGTTCGGGCGGGCGCGGCGCACCCCTGGAGCGCACGGATACATCGCGTACTTCCCGGCGCCGATCCCCAGGACGATCGAGCTGCCGCCGTCGACCCAGCGACTCCTGGCCGACGCCGAGGCCTGGCTCGGCCGGCTTGCCGGCGTGGGCCAATCGATCGCCAACCCGTACCTGCTCATCCGGCCCTACCTGTTGCGCGAGGCGCTGGCGTCGACGCGCATCGAGGGCACGCGGACGACCATGGCCGAACTCTTTGCGGCCGAGGCCGGCGATGCGCCGAACGCCGACGTCGAAGAGGTCACCAACTACGTCGCCGCGCTCGAATGGGGTCTGACTGAGCTGGAGCGGCTCCCGCTCAGCGTCCGTCTGCTGCGTGAGCTGCACTCGCGTCTGATGGCCGGCGTCCGCGGGCGCGAGCGGATGCCCGGCGACCTGCGCACGACGCAGAACTGGATCGGCGCCGCCAACTCGACGATCGAGACGGCAAGGTTCGTGCCGCCGCCACCCGGCGAGCTGGCCGCACTGCTGCGCGACTGGGAGCTCTTTGCCAACGAGGAGCCGGAGACGCCACTTCTCGTTCAGAACGCACTCCTGCATGCCCAGTTCGAGACCATCCACCCGTTCCTCGACGGCAACGGCCGCCTGGGACGGCTGCTGCTGGTCTTTTTCCTCATCCACCGCGGGCGCCTGCCGGCCCCTCTGCTGTACCTGAGCGCCTACCTGGAGCGCCATCGCCGCCATTACTACGACGCGCTCGACGCGATTCGCGAGAAGGGTGATGCGATTCCCTGGGTCGAGATGTTCCTGACCGCTGTCGAGACCCAGTCGCGCGACGCGGTCGCCCGCGCGCAGCAGATCATTGAGGTCCGTTCTCGCTACCTGCAGGCCACGGCGTCGATGACCACCACCAACGGCCTCGCGCTCGTGGAGCTCATCTGCGAGAACCCGCGGATGACGACGCGGCAGGTGGAGGAGCGGATGTCCGTGAGTCGGCCGACGGCGCTACGACTCCTGCGCCAGCTAGCCGACCGCGGCGTGCTCACCGAAGACGATCCGGGGCCACGAGGTCAGCGGCGTTACGTTGCGCGGGAACTGATGGACGCGGTAGCGGACGAAGGAACTCAGTCCAGTGGGTAAGTGGACAGAAACGATATTGGGCGATGTGCTGACGCTGCAGCGTGGATTCGATCTTCCGGGGCGCGATCGGCTCGATGGTCCCTTTCCGATCGTCTCGTCATCGGGGGTCACCGGCTGGCATTCCGTCGCGAAGGCCGATCCACCCGGCGTCGTGATTGGCAGGTACGGCTCGCTCGGGTCGGTGCACTGGGTGACGGAGCCGTATTGGCCGTTGAATACGGCCCTCTGGGTCAAGGACTTCAAGGGCAACGACCCCCGGTTCGTGAGCTACCTGCTCAAGACGATCACCGTCGACGGTTCAACGGCGTCCGCGGTGCCCGGCGTCAATCGCAACCACCTCCACCGGCTCCCTGTAGCCGTGCCGTCGGTGAAATCCCAAGAGGTGATCGCGCGGGTTCTCGCCGCATTCGACGAACTCATCGAGATCAACGAGCGGCGCATCGAGCTGCTCGAGGATCTCGCCAGATCGCTGTATCGCGAGTGGTTCGTCCGGTTCCGGTTTCCGGGGCACGAGC
>JACDAH010000282.1 GCA_013695505.1 Chloroflexota bacterium
GTCGAGTCAGCGCGGGCCCCGACCGCCAGCCCGAGCGCATCGATCAGGAGGCTCTTCCCGGCGCCGGTCTCGCCCGTGAACACGTTCAGGCCCGGCGCGAGCTCGAGCCGGAGTCGCTCGATCAGGGCCAGATCGGTCACGGTCAGCTCGAGCAACCGCCCGATCGCCGGTTCAGCGGCCGCCGCGGCCGCGTCGGTGGGCCCGTCGCCGGGCTCCTCGCCCATCTCCTCGCCCATCTCCTCGCCCATCTCCGCGCCGGCGGTCGCCGCGCGCGCCCGCTCGTCGGTCATCGCCATCGCGGACCCGCGCTCACGAGCTGCTCACGCGCTTCTCACGACGGCAGCAGCTCCACCTTCCGCCGGAAGAGGTCCCAGAACGGCTGGCTGCCGGCCGGTTCCACGAGGTGGATCGGGCGGGCCAGGGCCCGGACCTCGACGACGTCGCCGACGGCGATCGGCACGTCCTCGCGGCCGTCGATCGAGACGATCGCCTCGGTCGCATCGACGACCCGGCAGCGGACGACCTGGTCGGGCCCGACGACGACGGAACGAACCGTCGAGAGATAGGCTGCGATCGGCGTGACGATAAGGTTCCGGCTGTCGGGGGCGACGATCGGGCCGCCGGCGCTGAACGAGTAGCCCGTTGAGCCGGTCGGGCTCGACACGACGAGGCCGTCGGCGATGAACGTGGCGACGTGGGTCGGACCGATCGCGACATCGAGCCGGACGACCCGGGCGAGGGCGCCGCGCGCGACGACGATGTCGTTCAGCGCGTGGTGGACCGCCGCCGCGTCTTCGCGGCCGGCCGGCAGGAGCCGTGCCTCCAGCGCCATCCGCGGGTCGATCGTGAACTCGCCGGCCATCAGCTTGGCGAGGACCGCCTCGAGCTCGACTGCCTCGACCTTGGACAGAAACCCGATCTTGCCCAGGTTCACGCCGAGGAGCGGGACGTCGACCTGGATGACGGCCCGCGCCGCCCGGAGCAGGGTCCCGTCACCGCCCAGGACGACGAGGATGTCGGACGACTCGAGCCCCTTGCAGAGCCCCTCGAAGTCCTGCGCCTGCGCCGCCCAGTGCTCGATGCCGTGCATCCGGCACCAGCCTTCGGCCCGCTCGCGCAGCTCGACGGCCGCTTCGTTGGTCGGGTTGTAGGCGAACCCGATCCGCTTCACGGTCATGGCTCGGCCCGCGGTGACGCCATGATCGGGGCCGGCTCGGGCGGCCCGCCGGCGGCCGGCAGCTCGACGGCCTCAGCGATCCGCTCGCCGAGCTCCGCGCAGCTGGGCCCAGCCTGGAGATGAGCGAGGAACTCGCGATTGCCCTCCGGCCCGAGGATCGGTGAGGCGATCACCGCCCGCGTCCCGAGCCCGAAGGTGGCGGCATCCGCCGTGACGCGCTCGAGGACCGCACGATGAATCGCCGGGTCGCGGACGACGCCGTGGTCGGTCCCGCCCTTGCCGACCTCGAACTGGGGCTTGACGAGGGCCACGATCGGTGCCGACGGCGCCTGGCGGAGCGTGGAGGCGATCGGTCCGAGGACGAGCCCGAGGGAGATGAATGACACGTCGATGACCGCGAGCTCGATCGGCTCGCCGAGGGTGTCGGCCGTCAGCGTCCGGGCGTTGAGCCGGTCATGGACCACGACTCGCGGGTCCCTCGCCACCCGATCGGCGAGCTGGCCGCGCCCGACATCGACGGCGTGGACCCGGGCGGCGCCGCGCTGGAGCAGGACGTCGGTGAAGCCACCCGTCGAGGCGCCCGCATCGAGGCAGACGATCCCGGCCGGATCGATCCCGAACGCCTCGAGGGCGGCGGCGAGCTTGTGGCCGCCGCGGCTGACGTAAGGGTCCGATTCGACGATCGCGATCGAAAGGTCCGGGTCGACGAGGTCGCCGGCCTTGCGATCGATCCGGACGGCGTCACCGATCCCGGTCCGGACCTTGCCGGCGAGGATCAGCGCCTGGGCGCGCGCGCGGCTGTCGGCCAGGCCACGCTCGACGACGAGCTGGTCCAGCCGTTGACGGCGCCGCCGGCCGGTCGCGTTGCTCACGCGGCTATCGTGTCACAGCCGTCTTCGCCGCGAGTCAACTCGATGGCCGCCAGCGTGGCGTCCGGACAAGGACCCGGGGTTGAAAGCCGGTCCGTCAGCCCGCCGCAACCGGCGAGACCGGGGGTTGATCGACGGATGGTGTCGCGGCACCAGCACCGATCTGGTCGAGCGTCTCTCGGATCTGCTCGGCCAGCCCCGGTCCGTCGAGCCGGAGCACGCGTCGCAGATCCGCCACGGATCCATGCTCGACGAACGCGTCGCCCGGAATCCCGATGATCCGGACCGGCACCTCGCGGAGGGCGTGGTCGGCGAGCCGGGCCTCTTCGATCGCCTCGAGCACGCCGACTCCGAAGCCGCCGGTGACGACGCTCTCCTCGAAGGTGACGACGAGTCGCTTGCCGCGCGCCTCGCCGAGGATCAGGTCCCGGTCGAGCGGCTTTGCGAAGCGGGCATTGACGACCCCGATCGACCAGCCTTCGGCCGTCAGGAGGTCGGCGGCCTCGACGGCCCGGGCGACGATCGGACCGAAGCCGACGAACAGCAGATCCGTGCCGGTGCGGATCACCTCGCCCCGCCCGACCGGGATCACCGCCGCCTCGGTCGCCGCCAGTCCGAAGCCCGGATCGCGCGGGTAGTGCAGGGCGAACGGCCGGTCCTGGGCCAGTGCGGTCAGCAGGAGCGAACGGAGCTCCTGCTCGTCCTTGGGACTGGCGATCACGAGGTTCGGGAGCTGGCGCTGGGCCGGCAGCGTGAACATCCCCTGGTGGCTCGTTCCGTCCTCTCCGACCAGGCCGGCCCGGTCGACCGCGATCAGGACCGGCTGGTCGTTCTGGCAGACGTCGTGCACGGTCTGGTCGAACGCCCTCTGGAGGAACGTCGAGTAGAGCGCGACGACCGGCCGCATGCCGCCCATCGCGAGCCCCGTCGCGAGCGCCACGGAGTGCTGCTCGGCGATGCCCACGTCGATGAAGCGGTCGGGAAACTCGGCCTGGAAGTTCGAGAGGCCGGTCCCGGTCGGCATCCCGGCCGTGATGGCCACGATCCGCGGGTCGGTCCGGGCCTGGGCGATCAGCTCGCGGACGAACACGGCCGTGTAGTTCGGATGCTTGACCTGGCGGACGACCGCGGAGGCCGGGGCGGCGTCGTCGGCCATCGATTCGGTCGGCATCGCGCCCGCCGCACCGGCGAGGTCCGCGTGGCTCTTTTCGTTCGTCGGTGGCGGGACGGCCATCGGCGGAAGGGCCGCGCCATGGAACCCGATCTGGTCGGTTTCGGCCGGCCGGAAGCCGCGGCCCTTCTGGGTCCGGACGTGGACGATGACCGGACCCTTGAGCGAGAGGGCCTGCTGGAAGGTCGACAGGAGCGCCTTCAGATCGTGTCCCGGAATAAGGCCGATGTAGGTGATCCCGAGGTCCTCGAACAGGCGGCCCGGCTGGGCGAACGTCACGACCGACGCACGGAGGCGCTGGCTGAGCTCGCGGACCGTCGGGCCGACCGCCGGAATCTTGCCGACCAGCTCGTCATAGGCGGTCTTGCTCGACTGCCACGTCCCCGACAGCTTGATCTGGCTGAGGTACTTCGAGAGGCCGCCGACGGTCGGGCTGATCGACATCTCGTTGTCGTTGAGGACGATCAGGAGCTGCGTCTTCCGCTGGCCGATGTCGTTCAGGGCCTCGAGGCTGAGCCCGCTCGTGACCGCCGCATCACCCACGACGACGGCGATCTGCTCCTTGCCGTGGCGCAGGTCGCGGGCGGTCGCGAGCCCTTGCCCGATCGACAGCCCGGTCCCTGCGTGGCCCCCGTCGAAGACGTCGTGCTCGGACTCGCTCCGGCGCGGGAAGCCGCCGATCCCACCCAGCTGACGGAGCGTCCCGAACCGGCCGAACCGGCCCGTCAGGAGCTTGTGGGGGTAGGTTTGGTGGCCGGTGTCCCAGACGATCCGGTCGCGCGGCGACTCGAGCAGGCGGTGGAGCGCGATCGTGAGCTCGACGACGCCGAGGCTGCTGCCGAGATGGCCGCCGGTCGTGGCGACAGTCGCGATGATCGCGTCGCGAACCTCGGCGGCGAGCTGCTCGAGCTCGGCCTCGGTCAGTCGGCGCAAGTCGGCGGGTCCCTGGAGGGACGGCAGGATCGGGGCGGTCACGAGGGCGATGGGCTCCTGGAATGGCGAGGTGTGGCGAATGGTCGCCTGTCGGACGCATTCGCGCCGTCAGTTGCGGCGGATGACTCGTGCCATTGTAAATGTGGTCTCTGACACGGGCACGTTTTGTCACGGTGTCCGCAGCGTCCGGACCCTCTACGCTGGCGGTCTTCACCTCACGGAGGACTCCCCCCATGGAGACCGGCGATCCGCCGACCGGGACCCGGATGTTCCCTGCCTCGGCAATCCTGCCCGCGCATTCGGCTTACGACGTCCATCGGATCTCATTCAACGGAATCCTCGACCGGCGGCCTGCTGCCATCGTCCCGTGCACGACGACCGACGAGGTCGTCGCCGCCGTCCGCGCCGCGCGCGGAGCCGGGCTCCCGATCGCGATCCGCGGAGGCGGGCACAGTGTCGCGGGTCATGGGATCGCGGACGACGCCCTGGTCGTATCGCTTGCAGCGATGCGCGGCGCGCACGTGGATCTGGAGCGAAGACTCGCCCACGCGGGCGGCGGCGCCCAATGGGATGACCTCGACGCAGCCGCATTCGCCCACGGGCTCGCCGTGCCGGGCGGCACATTCGGCGACACCGGAATCGGCGGGCTGACCCTCGGCGGCGGACTGGGCTGGTTGATGCCGATCGCCGGCCTGACCTGCGACAACCTGGTCGAGGCGGAGGTCGTCACGGCAGACGGCTCGGTCGTCGTCGCCGGGCCGGGTGGGGACGAGGAGCTGCTCTGGGCCTTGCGCGGCGGAGGCGGCAACTTCGGCGTCGTCACGCGGTTCACCTATCGCATGACACCGATCGGGCCGATGTTCGGTGGACGGATCGCCTTCCCCGCGACCGATGCGGGCGAGGTCCTTGATCGGCTCAACCGCATCGTCGCCGAGCACCCGACCGCGATCATGCCAACGGTCAGCCTGCGCGCCCACCCCGACCTCGGACCGATCGTCGGCGTGCTCCTCGGCATCGTCGACGGCAGCGCTCCCGACGCGATCACCGAGATCCTGCGGAACGGCCTCACACCGCTCCTCGACGAGCTCGGACCGATCACCTACCTGGAGCTCCAGGCCCTGACCGGGATCATGCCGTTCGGCCTGCGCAATTACTGGAAGGGCCACTTTCTGCGCCAACTCGATTCCCCGACCTTTCGGCAGCTTGCCGAGGCGGTCGGCGCGCCCGACGCGATCGGCCAGAGTTTCATCCTGATCGAGGGCCTGGTCGGCGAGGGCCGCCGCGAACCCGCAGGCGGTGCTGCGTTCGGCCAGCGGGCCGCCCGCTGGAACGCCAGCGCGCTCGCGATCTGGGAATCACCGCAGGACGACGCGGCGGCGATCGGCTGGGCGCGGCGGGTTGCAGACATCCTCGAGCCGTCGTCGCTCACCGGCGGCGGCTACGTCAACTACTCACCGGTCGACGAGACGGCCGAGCGGGTCCGGGCCGCGTACGGCACGGATCGATGGGAGCGGCTCGTGGCGGTGAAGCGTCGCTACGACCCGGACAACGTCTTCCGGTTCAACCACAACATCCGCCCGGACTGACGCGGGCCTGGCGGGCAGGGCTGGGCTCCCGCCGCGCGATCAGCCCTCCGTCGCCTCGTCGGCCGCGATCTCGCGCGCCTCGAGGCCGCCGCCGGGGCGGCTGACGAGCTGGCGGACGCGAAGCTCGGCCTCGCCCAACAGCTTCTCGCAGTGGCGCTGGAGGGCGACGGCACGCTCCGTCCGGGCGATCGTGTCCTCAAGAGAGAGGCCGCCGGCCTCGAGCTCGGCGACCGCGGCCCGCAGCTCGGCGAACGCGTCGTCGAACGACAGCCGGGCGATCGACGGGTCGCCGGGTGGGTCGATCGGCGGCGGATCGATCGGCGCCGTGGTCGTCGTCTCAGCGGTCATCCGACTCCTCGTCGTTGCGGTCCAGCCACGCCGTGATGCGACCGGCGACGAGCATACCAATGCCCAACCCGATCGCCATGACCGCGATCACGAGG
>JACDAH010000287.1 GCA_013695505.1 Chloroflexota bacterium
GGCCGGCGACGATTGGCCGGTCCGACTTCAGGCAGCCGGGCTCATGTCCGGATCCTCGGTCGGGATGGTCTGGATCGCCCGGACCTTCGAGAAGAGCACGGGCAGGACCGGCAGGAAGCCGAGGATCGCCGAGATCCAGATCGTCGTCCTGACCCCGACGATTTCCGACAGGCTCGCCCCGATCAGCGATCCGATCGGGATCGTGCCCCAGACGAGGAATCGCATCGTGGCATTCATCCTGCCGAGGAAGTGCTCGGGCGTGATCGCCTGGCGGAGGCTCACCTGCGAGACGTTGTAGACGACGTTGCTGATGCTCGTGATGAAGAAGGCGGTCGAGAGAAGGAGAAGCGCCAGATCCGGGGTGGCGAGCGGAATGAGCAGGTTCACGGGACCGAACAGCGCCGCCGTCAGGATGATCGTCCGGCCGATCCCGAGCCTCGCCTGGACCCGGCTGGCGATCAGGGCGCCGACGAGGACTCCCGCGCCGCCGATGCCACCGACCGTTCCGACAGCGGCCGGGGACATCGCCAGCTCGCGATAGACGAATACCGGGAAGATCGCGAAGCCGATGTTGCCGAACAGGTTCGCGGTTGCGGTCGTCGCGGCGATGTTGCCCAGGTACTCGTGGCGGAGGATGTACCGGAGACCGTCCGTGATCTGGCTGCGCATCCCGCCGACCTGGGCCTCGGACTGGCGCGCGGCCGTCACCTCCTCGTGCGCGGCCACCTCATCGTCCACCGTGGCCTCACGCCCACGCCGGAGCCGCTCCCGGATCGAGAGGATCAGCACGGCGGAGCCGACGAAGCTCGCGGCATCGATCAGGATCGCGACCGGCGCGCTGAGAGCCGCGACGATCCCGCCGCCGACGGGCTGCCCCAGGATCTGCGCCGACGACTGGCTGATCTGGAGCTTCGAGTTGCCTTCGACGAGCTCGTCGCGCTCGAGGATCGTCGGCAGGTACGACTGGTCGGCGACATCGAAGAACACCGTCATGACGCCATTGAGGAAGCCGACGACATAGAGCTGCCAGATCGTCAAGCCGCCGAGGGCAAACGCGATCGGGATCGACACGAGGATCGCCGCCCGGCCGAGGTCGCCGAAGACGAGGATGCGCTTCTTCGGGAACCGATCGACCCAGACGCCGGCCGGCAGGGTGAACAGCAGGAACGGCAGGAAGTCGATCGCGGTCAGCAGGCCGACCTCCCCGGGCGACGCCTTCAGGAGAACCGCCGCGATGAACGGAATTGCGATCTGACTGACCTGGGTCCCGAAGAGCGAGACTGTCGCCGCGGTCCACAGCCTCTGGTAGTTCGGATGGCGGAACAGGGTGCGGCGTGGGGCGGTCGACGCGGCCAAGGGGCACCTCGGGCTCAAGGGCATGGCCGCGGGAACCGGCGGAGCAGCCGGCTTCACTTTCGACCCAGCGAGACGTTAGCTTACGATCTAACACGCGTTAGTCAACACCCGCAGCCGCGTTCGTGCCGCGCGCCTATGGCACGATGGTCGGCGTGCCTGCCCACCCCGGCTCTCTCGCCGATCGACTGGTCGAATCCGTGCCGAACGTCTCGGAGGCCCGCCGGCTCGACGTGGTCGAGCGGCTCGCAAACGCGATCACGTCCATTCACGACGTCCACCTCCTCGACCGGACGAGCGACCCAAGTCACAACCGCTCGGTCTTCACGCTCGCCGGCCCGGCAGGCTCGGTCAGTGACGCCCTCGAGCAGCTCGTCGCGGCCGCGATTCGCGAGATCGACATGAACGGGCACTCGGGCGAGCATCCCCGGATCGGTGCCGTCGACGTCATTCCCTTCGTTCCGCTGGCCGACACGACGATGGATGAAGCAATCGAGCTGGCGCGGGAGTTCGGCGCACGGATCGGACGGCGCTTCGACATGCCGGTCTACCTCTACGCCCAGGCCGCCCAGCGCGGAGACCGGATCAAGCTGGCCGACGTGCGGCGCGGCCAGTACGAGGGCCTCACCCTCGAGATCGGCCAGAACGGGCGCGAGCCGGACTTCGGACCCGCCCGGATGCACCCGTCGGCCGGGGCGGTGGCCGTCGGAGCTCGTCCATTCCTCATTGCCTACAACATCAACCTCGACAGCGACGACATCGAGCTCGCCAAGCGGATCGCCCGGCGCGTCCGCGAGTCCGGCGGCGGCTTGCCGAAGCTCCAGGCAAATGGCTTCTTCATCGACGAGCTCCAGAAGGCCCAGGTTTCGATGAACGTCCTCGACTTCCAGGTCACCCCGCTCTGGCGGGTCTGGGAGACGGTCCGGGCGGAAGCCGCCGAGGACGGGATCGAGCTGTTCGAGTCCGAGCTCATCGGCCTTGCGCCCGTCGCCGCGTTTCTGGACGTGGCGGATCATGTCGAAGCGCCGGGCGATGCGCCGATCAAGGATCGTCTGGAGATTGCGGCGGGCTTCCTGCGGCTCCGCGACTTCAGCCCGATGCAGGCTCTCGAGCTCCGCCTGGAAGCGGCCAACGCGGCCGCCGTCAGCGCCGCGGCCGCCGCCAGCGCCG
>JACDAH010000342.1 GCA_013695505.1 Chloroflexota bacterium
GCTCGGAGACGAATGCGACCTCGGCTGAGCGGGGCGTGTACCGTCTGCGATTGATCCGCATTGCCCATGCTCTCGCCTCGCGGTCCCCTCCCATTCGCTTCAACCTGCGGAAGACAGGGCGGCCGACCACACGTTCCGGCCGGTCGAGCGCTGGTAGTACCGATGCAAGTACGGCTTCGAATATCTCGATGTGTAAAGTCCACCCAACAGGGAGCCCATCGAAAGCGAGGGCATCTGTCCCGAACTTGAGGAACCACGTTTTCGACCAGGACTCGACCGCCTCGAACGCGATCGCGTCCATCACGGGATCCGATCGCGAGCGTTCCTCAGCTCCTGTCATTCGCCTGGGCCCGCAGTCGGCGAAGGGGGTCGCCGTCCAGCACACCGGCGTCGGTCGGGATCGATCGGGCGATGTCGATCGCGCGACGCCGCAGAACGAATGCGTATGCTCCAAAGGTGAGCGCGGGGGCGACCGCGACGCCAAGTAGACCGGCCCCGACCGCAAGCAAGCCTACGACCAACGCGAGATCGACGGCAATCGCGAGCACCTGGAGTGTGAGATATTCGCGCTGACGACCAACAACATTCAGAAGATTGCCAAATCCGGAAGACGCGGCGTACGCGAGGATGCCGGCGGCCACGATAGTCAGGGGAAGTGCTGCCTCTCTGTAGGCCGGCAGCAGGTAGGTTACAGCGACCCACGCTCCGGCTACCGTCGGGACCGCGACCAGTCCCATTGCCGTTGCCGTAACGCGACCTTGCGAGCGGGCAATGGCTGCAAGTTCGTGTCCTCCGTCCCCCTCGCCGAACGCAAATGCCATTCGAGGGAAGTATTGCTGTCCGGCGACGGACGCGACGAGCAATAGGCCGCTGGCCACCATGCCAACGAGTCCGTACACGCCCACGGCCTCACGCCCAAGAAAGGCCAGCACGAGCCATCTGTCGGATGTTGTGAGCACGATGAACGCGAAGCCGGCAAGCATGATCGGGAAACCGATCGAGATGAGCCGACGAGATTCCGCACGGTCCAGACGTGGCCGCGGCCGTCGCGGCAGGAGCGCGCCTGCGGCGAGCAAGGCGCTCAGGTACCCCAGCGCTACTGACGCGGTTAGTCCGGCAAGGCCGAAGCGAAGCAGCGTAAGCCCGGACACGAGCACGACCATGCCTGCCAGCGTCATTTGGCCTGCCATCGCTCGAAACGCAAACCGCGAGCGAAACAGCACTTGCGTTAGGAGGTACACCTGCTGGGTGGCGACCGCGACGCCCATCAATAGCGCAATCACGTACCGGTGAGGGTCGGATGGGTCCATCACCAGGAGCGCGACAACCACTGCAGCCAATGCACCTGCGAGCGCCGCAAGAAGGGTTCCACCCAGGGTCACATCTTCGACGAACGCTGCGTCTTCGCCGCGGTTGGCTCCCAGTCGGATCGGGACCTCGCGCCCGGCGGCATTGGAAAGACCCAACGTAACGATCGAGGAGTACTGGAGCACGAGCGCGAGAAGGACCCAGTGGCCGAACACGCTCGGACCCAGTACCCCCGCTGCGGCGAAGTTCACCACGAGGCGTGACGCCTGATACGTGCCTACGCCGATGGACAGAGAAGCCCCGTCGCCGAATCGCCATGCACTTCCACGATCCCCGGCTGGCGGTCCGTTCCCCTGGCGAGCTCGGCTCACCCTTCAAGCCACTCGCAGTCAGGACTTTGAACGGTGCCGTTCTCAATGATGTTGGCGGTTGGTGCCACGGTCGCCTCGAGACTGCCGATGCGAAGCCGCGCGCATGCGGCGTTGTTCAACGTCCAGTCCATGGTCCGGTCGATAGCCCACCGCGAAAGGTCTCGAACGCCGGCGCCGCGGAGGCATCCGTCACATCCATCCGCGAGCCCGCTGCGCGTCTTCGTCGGTCGTCGGCGGTCCGAGGGCCAGCGCGAGCGCTGCGCCTAGGAGGAGCCACTCGAGAGGGCCATTGCGCGGATTGATGATGTGACTGTTCGTCAGCGAGGCGAGGGGGATGACAGCGCTCGCCAGGACGATGCCCATCCCGGCCCAGCCGAGCCGGCTCCGCTCCGACCGCGACCGCACCCGCCACAGAATGACCAGGCCGACCGAGGTAAGCAGCAGCACGTAGAGTGCAGCGACGACTAGGCCGTACTCGGCGGCGAGCTGGAGATACGTCTGATGGGCGTCGGCGAGGACGACCGGGCTGCCTGGATCCCGCTCGTACCGCTCGACGTTCCACTGGAACGGCCCGACACCCGTTAGCGGCCGATCGATCGCCATGTCGACGGCGAGGGTCCAGAATTGGCCGCGTGACCGAATCTCGGATTCCGTCGGCGTGTTTCCTGGGTCGGTCACGACGTCCACCGTCTTGTCCGCCTCCGTGAAGACGCTCACCGTGCGGCCGCCCGCGTTGGTGAAGGCCACCGATGCCGCGAGGACGAGG
>JACDAH010000356.1 GCA_013695505.1 Chloroflexota bacterium
CCCATCGACGAGGCCACCCACCTTCTCGCAGATCGCCCCGATACCGCGCGACGACGGCCCGACGTCGCGCAGCTCACGCAGGTAGCGGGCGGCGGCCGGCAGGATCATCGTCCGGGCGATGTCGAGGGCGCAGTTGGCCTCGATGTTCGAGACCTTGACGTAGTGCTCCCAGGAGATCTCCAGCCGCGACGCGAGCTCACGCTCGGACAGCACGCCGAACGATGAGAACAGCGTGGTCGCCTTGGCCGAGGCGAGGGCCGGCAGGGCGTCGACCGTGGTCTTGTTGTTGGGCAGGCCGCGCCGGGCCGCCTCGGCGTGCCACTCCTCGGAGTAGCCGTTGCCTTCGAACAGGACCTGCTTGTGGTCGCCGACGATCGCCGACAGGATCTTCGTCAGGCCGTCGAAGTCGCCGGGCTCGAGGCCGTCGAGCTCGTCCGCGAGCTGCTTGAGGGAATCCGCGACCGCCACGTTGAGGACCGTCTGCGGCCAGTAGATCGGCGCCGACGACCCGACGGCCCGGAACTCGAACTTATTGCCGGTGAAGGCGAAGGGCGAGGTCCGGTTGCGATCGGTCGCATCCATCGACAGGGCCGGCAGGGAGGTCACGCCGAGCTCGAGCGAGCCGCTCTTCTTGGACGCCGATGCGGCACCTTTCGCAAGCTGTTCGATGACGTCCTCGAGCTGCGAGCCGAGGAAGATCGAGACGATCGCGGGCGGGGCCTCGTTCGCTCCGAGGCGGTGGTCGTTGCCGGCGTCGGCGATGCTCGCCCGGAGCAGGTCCGCATGGACGTTGACCGCGCGGATGACCGACACGAGAAATGCCAGGAACTGGGCGTTCTCGTGGGGGTCGTTGCCCGGGTCGAGGAGATTCTCTCCGTCGTCGGTGGCCATCGACCAGTTGTTGTGCTTGCCCGAACCATTGATGCCGGCGAACGGCTTCTCGTGGATCAGGAACATGAGGCCGTGCTGCGGCGCCAGTCGGCGCATCGTGGCCATGACGATCATGTTGTGGTCGGACCCGACCGAGGTCGGCTCGTAGACCGGCGCCATCTCGAACTGGCCCGGCGCCACCTCGTTGTGGCGCGTCCGGGCCGGGATCCCCAGCCGCCAGAGCTCGCGGTCGAGATCCATCATGAAGGCAAGGATCCGCGGCCGGATCGAGCCGAAGTACTGGTCCTCGAGCTCCTGCCCCTTCGGTGATGCCGCGCCGAACAAGGTCCGCCCGGCGAGCACGAGATCGGGGCGCTGTTCGGCAAGCCGGCGATCGACCAGGAAGTACTCCTGCTCCGGGCCGATGTTCGTGAACACCCGGCTCGTCGTGGTGTTGCCGAACCAGCGCAGGATCCGGAGCGCCTCTGCGCCGACCGCCTCCTGCGAGCGGAGGAGTGGGATCTTGTGATCGAGGGCCTCGCCGGTGAACGACACGAAGGCCGTCGGGATCGTCATCGTGACGCCGTTCGGCTCGACCTGGAGGAAGATCGGGCTCGTCACGTCCCAGGCGGTGTAGCCGCGGGCCTCGAACGTCGCCCGGATGCCGCCCGACGGGAACGAGCTCGCGTCCGGCTCGCCCTGGAGCAGGTTCTTTCCCGAGAACTCGGCGATCGTGGTCCCGTCGCCGGTCGGGGTCAGGAACGAGTCGTGCTTCTCGGCGGTCGAGCCGGTCATCGGCACGAACCAGTGAGTGAAGTGGGTCGCGCCGTGCGCAAGCGCCCATTCCTTGACGCCGTGGGCAACCGCGTCGGCAATGAGCGGATCGAATGGCTCGAGACCGGCGATCGTGCGCTGGAGGCGGAGGAACATCGGCTTGGCCAGATACTGGCGCTGGGCGACCTCGTGGAAGACGTACTCGCCGTAGATCTCCTCGCCGGCGTGCTCGGTATAGTCCTGCGTGGCGGTGAGCTGGTGGCTGGCGATGGCCGCGATGGCCGAGTGACGAGCGGTCATGGTCCTCCCTGTCCGATGAAATCGTGGGTCGGAGCGTCGGTGCCGGGTCTGTCGCGCGGTGTTGTGCGACTCGCACGAGTCGAAAACGCGTGGAGCCGTGTCTCCCTCAGGATACCGCGCGTCAACCCCACAAGACGGACGCGAGGACGACTATGACTTATTCATCTTGCACAAGTCTCACGGCGAGCGCGAGTGCCAGCTTCAGCTCAGGGTCAGACACGCGCCAGCCCGTGACGGCCTCGATCCGGCGGATCCGATAGGCGACCGTGTTGCGGTGGACCCCGAGGACGTCGGCTGCCTCGGCCATGCCCGGCTGATCGAGAACCGCCCGGAGCGTTGCGAGCCGCTCGCGGCGGACGTCGGCCCGCCCGAGGAGCAACGGAGCGAGGAGGGCGCGGGCCTGGCGCCGGCCGTCGGGCAGGTTGTACAAGTTGCCAAGGAGACGATAGGCGGGCAGACGGTCCGACCGGGCGACCGTCGGCGGATCCGCAAGCGCCTCGGCGGCCTCGAGCGTCGCCCGCGCCTCCGACTCGGCGGACGAGCGGCTCGGGTTCGCATCAAACGGCCGCGACACGGCGACGAGCCGGCCGAGGAGCTGGGC
>JACDAH010000368.1 GCA_013695505.1 Chloroflexota bacterium
CCCCAGCGGAGCGCCGGCACGACGAGGAGATAGGCCGGGCTCGTCAGGAGGATGCTCATCCCGGCGTCGCGCGGCAGGATGAGTGGGCAGTCCGGGTTGAACAGACCGCGGACCGCTCCGGGCTCGACGCACAGCGGGCCGCCCATGCCGAGCGCCGACGGGACGACGTTCGGCATCCAGACGGGCGTGTTCAGGAACATGATCGCGAAGTTCTGGGGCAGGTAGCGGACGTCCTCGATCTCCCAGGCGAGGTTGTAGTTGAGCGCCTTGTAGAAGCCCGCCTCGAGCTCGTAGAGGTACTGATAGCCCGGGTGGAACAGATGGCCCGTGGTGACGAGGTTGTAGACGACGAGGAGCCCGATCGGGATTCCCGCTCCGAGAGCGGCCGACCAGCCGCGCCGGAACCACGAGCCGCCGGAGCCGACGAGGATGAAGAACGGCGCGGCGAAGGCGACCGTCAGCCGGGCCGTGCACGCGAGTCCGAACACGAAACCGGCGAGGAACTGGCGACGATCGGGGATGAGCAGCGGGACCCAGCCCCCGAGCCTCGTCGCGATGGCAATGCGGCCGCTTGCGCCTGGCGCGGCAGCCGTGCCGGCGGCCGCGGCCCAGGGCGTGTCCTCGTCGTCCTCGAAGAGGTCGTCCTCGCTCAGTGCCGCGTCCCGGTCGCCGCCGAGCGCGAGGCCGATCGCCGCGAGGGCCAGGCCGACCGCGAGGACATGCGCCTGGTACCACGTGGTCCCGATCTGAGCCGCGTACCAGAGGACCGTCCCGAAGCCGAGGAAGACCGTGACCGCGATCCGGACCCAGGTCCGGATCGGCAGTCGGCCCAGCATCCACCAGGCGATCCCGACGTCGATCGCACCGACGATCGCGAACACGAGCTGGCCGTCGGTGGCGAAGCCCCACAGCGCGACGAACGGCACGAGGAGCGCGGCTGGCAGCGGGGGGAACGGAACCAGGCCGCGCGGGATCTCGTCGGTTGTCGGGACGGGCAGCACATCCTGGAAGAAGCTGTTGCCGGTCAGGCCATTCGTCCCCTCGACCGGGAAGCGGATCGCGGCCTTGCCCTCGAGGAACGCCATGGCCTGCCACTCGAAGTGGTTGTAGAAGCGATGCGGATGCGTGAGCGTGTAGACCCACAGGGCGACCGCGACCAAGGCGATGCCGACGACGATCGAGACGAGCAACGACGACGGCGACGGGGCATCGGAGGCCAGTGGCGATCGACCCTGTGCTACCCTGCGGTCCACCTCAACGCTCGTTCGGGGAGATCCAACCCTTGACGTCCGGCCGCGGCTCGGGCGGACCGAGCCGAGGCGCAGGAGCGCCGACGCGAACCACCTGGACGCGGGATGGCATCGGCGCGGTCGTCGCCGTCCTCGCGCTTGGGCTCGCCTTCCGCCTCATCATTGCACAGCTCAACCCCGGGTCGGGGTTCAAGGTCGACCTGTCGTCGTTCCAGTTTTGGGCGGGCAATCTCGCCGAGAAGGGGCTGAACGGGTTCTACGACCGCCCGTTCTTCCACGACTACACGCCCGGCTATCTCTATGTCCTGTACATGGTCGGGCAGGTCGGGCACCTGGTGGGTGGCATCGGCGACCTGATCAAGATCCCGCCGATCCTCGGTGACGTCGCCCTGGGCTGGCTGGTCTGGTCGATGATCCGTGGGCTCGGTGGCGGGAGCCGGGCGGGCCTGATCGGTGCGTTCCTCGTCGTTGCCAACCCGGTGAGCTGGTTCGATTCGGTGCTGTGGGGCCAGGTCGACTCGGTCGGCGTCGTGTTCCTGCTCCTCGGCGTCCGCGAGCTGTACCGCGACCGGCCGGAGCGAGCCGCGATCTTCACGGTGATCGCCGCGCTCATCAAACCCCAGCTCGCGATCCTCGCCCCGATCGTCGCGGTCGTGACGATCCGCCGGGCGCTCTGGCCCGTCGCGGACGCTGGCGCAGCGAGCGATGCCGCGGACGCTGCTGATGAGCGCTTCTTCGCCCGGCCCACCGTCCTTGCCCGGTTCCGGGCGTTCGAGCGACGGACGGGCCACCCGCTACGAATCGTGACGACCGCCCTGGCCGGCTTCCTGACGGCGGTCGTCCTGTGCTTCCCGTTCGGCCTGTCGGTCATCGAGCCCGGTCGCGCCGGCGAGGTCATCCATTCGGGCCTGATCGACCAGGTCTTCAAGACGGCCGGTGGCTACCCCTACGCCAGCGTCAACGCCTACAACCCGTGGGCCCTCGCCTCGGTCGACGGCAACGGGGTGGCCGCGAACAGCGGCTGGGCCTGCGACACGATCATCGTGAACCCGGCGCCCGGCGGCACGTCCTGCCCGCACGCCGTGATGTTCGGGCCCGTACCGGCCGCATACGTCGGCGCCGCCCTGCTGGTCGCGGCCTTCGTCGTCGTCTCGCTGTGGGTCGCGCGACGGCCCACGCCGCTCACGATCCTGACGGGGCTGGCGATCCTGACGATCGCGTTCTTCATCCTGCCGACCCGCGTCCACGAGCGGTACCTGTTCCCGTTCATCGCTGTCGGAGCGGTCCTCGCCGGCTTCTCCGTCCGCTGGCGGGTCGCCTACGTCTTGCTGTCGCTGACGATGTTCCTGAACATGTACGTCGTCCTCACGACGCTCTACCCCGACAACCCGGGGATCTCCGACTGGCTCGGGATCGGATCGGGCGTCCGCGGCAACACGGGCGTGACGGTGGTCGCGCTGACGGCCCTCGCCGCGTCGCTCTGGGCGTTCGTGCAGATCCGGCCCGGAGCCGATCGAGCCCTCGAGCGCGACCTCGCCACCGCCGCCACCGATCCCGACAGCGACCTCGACGAAGCCTGGATGTCGTCCGACCGCGATGACGCTCCCATTCCGACTGCTGGCCCGGGGACACGGCACGACCGCGACCGCGATCGCGAGGACTGGGACGAGCGACCCGGCGCCCCGTCGCCGGGTGGCCGGCAAGCGAGCGGCCTGCTCGCCGGAGCGGCGGCCGCTGCCGCGCCCTCGGCC
>JACDAH010000397.1 GCA_013695505.1 Chloroflexota bacterium
CCTCGGTGTCGACGACGATCTCGCCGCGGCGCGGGGCGAAGATCCGGATGAAGTCGCGCACGGCGGGGACATCGAACTCGCCGTAGTCGCCGCCGTCGACGATGTAGACCTCGGCGCCGCCCGATCGATAGACGTCGCGGATCGATCCCAGGACCTCGCCGGTCGTGGAGGTCACCGTGGTGCCGACGACCTCGTGCCAGAAGTAGGAGCCTCGGGGCAGGGCGGCGTCCGGTCCCCCGGGCACCTCGAGATACGTGCCCTTGAGGTCCTCAGCGGCGGAGCGGTCGCGAACCTCGGCGAACTGAAGCCGCCAGCCGGGGCCGTCGGCGACCGCCGACGACCAGGTGACCGTCAGCGTTTCGTCAGATCCCTCGCGCCGGAGGATAGAGCCGACGGCGTAGCGCTGCTCCGGCTTGTCCGTGAGGATCTCGACCCGCACCGCGCCGCGCAGCCCGTGGGCGCCCCGGACGAGGGCGACCGCGAGCCGATCGACGGGGGCCGAATCGGGGGCCGAATCGAGGGCCGACTCGGGACCCGCCTCGGTCATCGGACCGATTACAGGATTTCGAGCGAGACCGGCTCGCCGTCGCGGGCGGCGGTCACCTTGAGCAGGGTCCGGAGCGCCTTGGCGACGCTGCCGTTGCGGCCGATGACCTTGCCCATGTCGTCTTCCGCGACGTGGAGCTCGATCACGGTTCCGCTCTGGTCGCGGACGACCTCGACCTTGACCGCGTCGGGATCGTCGACGAGGGACTTGGCGACGTATTCGACGAGTTCGGCTGCAGCCATCGGAACCTCTACTTCTTCTCGGCGGGCACGATGCCGGCCGATCGCATCAGGCGGAGGACGGTGTCGGACGGCTGGGCGCCCTTCGCCAGCCAGGCCTTCGCCTTGTCGGCGTCGATCTTGAGCTCGATCGGCTCGGTCCGGGGGTTGTAGTGGCCGATGATCTCGATCGCCCGGCTGTCCCGGGCGGAGCGCGCGTCGGCGACGACGACGCGATAGGTCGGCTGCTTCGTCGCGCCAACGCGCGTCAGCCGGATGCGAACTGCCATGTAGGTCTGGCTCCTCCTGGTGGTTCGGTCGGCGCCGGGCCGACCAGTCGAATGATGGTGGGGCGGCTCAGTGGGCCGTGAACCAGGCGTTGCCGCGATCGAGGCCGCCATCCTTGCGGATGCCGGAGATCACCCCGTCGAGCGGCTTGAGGTACGGCTGGATCTCGGTGGTGTAGTAGGTCCATTTGTCGGAGGGCAGCGCCGCCTCGGCAAGCGGCTCGACGACCGCTCGGATCGCGGCGAGGTCGACGAAGGTCACCCCGATGTTGTCGGCACCGACCCGGCCGAGGAGGGCCTTGAACCGAGCGTCGTCGTTGAGCGAGTTGCCCGGCCCGGCGTCGAGGACAGCGGCCACGAACGCGCTGCCGTAGCCGACCACCGAGACGTCCTTGGTGGTCGCCCAGGCGAACTCGGGCTTGTAGCCGGGCGGGAGGGTCCCTCCGGACTGGGCCATCGACGCGCTGAAGTCGATGATCGTGATCTTCGTCCCGTTGTGGTCCTCGGTCCGGACCACGATTCCCTGGTTGCCGCCGGCCAGGCCGAGGAACCCGTTGAGCGTCGTGAACAGGCGGTCGGCCAGCGCCGCATCGCGCGGCTTCACGACAAGGCCGGCGCCGACCGTGCCGTCGCCCAGCGACGAGACGACCAACGCGCTGTCGCCCCACCAGCCGAAGGCCGAGTCGAAGCCACCGAGGATGCTCAGCGCCTGGTCGAACTGGTCGAAGGCCGGCTTTGCCTCGGGCAGAGTCCGGAACTTTGCGAGGATCGCGTTGAGGGCCGGGCCGACATCATGGATCTCGGCATAGGCGATGGTCTTCGCCGGCACATGACCGAGCAGCTCGCTCGGACGATTGGTCGTGTCGTAGCCGATCGCCCACGACGGGCTGACGGACGAGGCGACGATCGCGTCGTTCTCGAACCGGGCGGTCGAGGCGGTCCAGGCCGGGATCATGCCGAGGAGCGTCTCATCGATCTGGGTGTTGTCGAGGGCGCCCGGCTGGCTGGTCGCGGCGAGGGCGATCAGCGCATCGGCATAGGTCCGGATCCGAACGACGCTGAACAGGACGTAGTCCTTGTCGAGGGTTGCGACGGCGGCCTTCATGTCGTCCTGGTTGGCGAGCTCGCCCTTGCCGCCGGAGTCGATGGCGGCCTTCACGGCCGTCGTCGAGCCGGCGAGCAAGACCTTGTCGTTGATGGCCGCGGCGAACTGGCCGCCGCCTTCGGCCGCGACGAACAGGTCTGCGTCGCCGTAGGTGGATTGATTCAGGGTGGAGCTCTCGGTGGTCGAGGTCAGCCACGCGATTGCCTTGCCGCGATCCTTGATCGTCGCCACGAAGAGGCTGCCGTTGATGCCGCTCATCGAGTTCATCGAGCTCGCGGACGAATCGGGCAGACCGACCCCAAGCGAGATCTGGCCGCCGAACCATGGCTGGATGTCGCGGGTCCAGGTCTGCTTGCCGTCGCTCGCGGACGAGACGATCCGATCGAGGAGCTCGTTCAGCTTGGGCTCGATCTGGCTCTGGTCGGTGAAGCCGGGAAACGCCTTCAGGAACGACGCGACCTTCGTCCGCTGGTCGCCCGGCAGGTCAAGCCGGACCTCGCTGTAGCTGAACGTGTTGGTGGGCATGTAGCTCATCGCCGTCGAGGTGGCGGGCCGGCCACCGACGAGCGAGACGATCAGGAAGGACACGGCGGCGACGATCAGCACACCGACGAGGGCCAGCATCCAGCGCATGCCGGGCCGGCCACGGGACGGGGAGGCGGCACCGGGCGTGCCACCCTCGACGGTGCCAACCCGCGTCGCCGGCAGGCTCGCTGTCGGCTCGTAGGGCGAGGGCCGAGTGATCGGGCCGTCGTTCAGGGGGTCGTATCCCGGCGCAGCCGCCGCGGGTAGCGGCGCGGTCGATTCCGGCGTGACGGTCGGTGTCGAAAGGGATGGCCAGGCCTGGGTCGGGCTGTCGGCCGCGTCGACGGCGGGAGCCGGCTCGCCCGGTGCCGGTGCCGATGCCGAGGTCGAAGTGGGCGTCGGCGCCGGCGTCGAAATCGAGGTCGACTCCGTGTCGGGCGAGGCCGTCGGCCGCGACGTCGCGGGCGCTCCGTCGGCATCAGGCCAGGGGTCGCCTGGTGTCCGTGGCTCGGTCATGGTGCGAAGTCCTCCCCTTACCGCCGGCCCATGAGGCCGGCCATCGCTGCCTTGCGTCCGCCGCCGCCGCTCAGCTGTTTCATCAGCTTCGACAGCTCCGCATGTTGCTTGATCAGACGGTTGACCTCAGTGAGGTCGGTGCCGGCCCCGGCCGCGATCCGTCGCCGCCGGGAGCCGTTGAGAACTGCCGGATCGCGGCGCTCGCGAGGCGTCATCGCCCGGATGATCGCCTCGACCCGCCGCAGATCGCCCCGATCGACCGCATCCTGGGCTTCCTTCGCCATCCCGCCCATCCCCGGAATCATCGACATCAGCTGACCCATTGGTCCCATCTTCTGGACCTGCTGGATCTGCTCGAGGAAGTCCTCGAGCGTGAACTGCGACTTACGGAGCTTCTCCTCGAGCTTGGCGACCTGGCTTGCGTCGACGTGCTCCTGGGCCCGCTCGACGAGCGTCATCACGTCGCCCATCCCGAGGATCCGGCCGGCGAGGCGGTCGGCGTGGAAGACTTCGAGCGCGTCGGTCTTCTCACCGGTGCCCATGAACTTGACCGCAAGCCCGGTCACCGCGCTGATCGAGAGAGCCGCGCCGCTGCGGGCGTCACCGTCGATCTTGGTGAGGATCAGGCCGGTCAGCGGGACTGCGGCCTTGAACGCGGTCGCGACCGCGACGGCCTCCTGGCCGGTCATGGCATCGACGACGAGGAGGGTCTCGACGGGCTTCACCGCGGTATTGACCGCGGCGATCTCGTCCATCAGATCCTGGTCGACGCTCAGCCGGCCGGCCGTGTCGAGGATGACCACGTCGCGCGAGAGACGATGGGCGGCGTCCACTCCGCCGCGGGCGATGTCGACCACGCTCGTCCCGACCGGCGCTCGGTGAACCGGGATGTCGAGTGCCTTGCCGAGTGTCTCGAGCTGGTCCGCGGCCGCGGGCCGGTACGGGTCGGCGGCGACGAGGAGCGGGCGACGGCCCTGCCGGACAAGATGACGGGCGAGCTTCGCCGACGAGGTCGTCTTGCCGGAGCCCTGGAGTCCGACCATCGCGATCACGGCGGGATTGCCCTGCAGGTGGAACGTCTTGTCGCCTGTGCCGAGCAGCGCGACGAGCTCGTCGTTCACGACCTTCACGATCTGCTGGCCGGCGGTAAGGCTCTGAAGGATCTCCGTCCCGATGGCCTGCTCGCGGACGCGGGCGACGAAGTCCTTGACGACCTTGAAGTTGACGTCCGCCTCGAGGAGGCTCAGCCGGATCTCGCGCATCGCGGCATCGACATCCGCCTCGCTGACGCGGCCACGGCCGGTCAGGTCGGAGAGCGTCTTGCGCAGGCGTTCGCTCAGGCTGTCGAACACGTTTCGGGTGGGACTCCGGAAGGGAGGTGGACCGGCTGGCGTGGCTCGTGCGCGACGCCGTCCGGGTGGTGCGCGAGTTCTGACGCACCGAGGCTGCAGGAGTGTAGCGCATGGTCCGCCGACTACACCGGCTGCGCTTCGCCGAAGACGCCTGATTCGTGTCGTTTACCAAGCCGGGTAGTGAGAAGTGCGAGCCCGCGGCCGGAACAGCCCGAATTCGACAGGAATGAGCCGCCGAAGCCTGACAGTCGCCGAAATCTGCGCCTGCGCATGGGCGATCTGTGCATTTCACTACCGGGGTTGGTATCTGCGACAAGCCCGGTTGGTCGCGGTTCAGGCGAACAGGGCGGCCACGAACGCCTCCGGATCGAACGGGAGGAGGTCGCCGGCCTGTTCCCCCACCCCGACGAACCGGACCGGCACGCCGAGGTCGTGCTCGATCGCGAACACGATGCCGCCCTTGGCGGTTGAATCGAGCTTGGTCAGGACGATCCCGGTGAGCCCGACCGACTCGTGGAACGCCTTCGCCTGGTGGAGGCCGTTCTGGCCGGTCGTCGCATCGAGGACGAAGAAGGTCTCGGGAACGGCGCCGGGAAGCCGCTTGTCGATGATCCGACGGATCTTCGTGAGCTCGTCCATCAGGTTCGACTTGGTATGGAGGCGGCCCGCGGTGTCGGCGATCACGAGGTCGGCGCCGCGAGCTACCGCGGCATCGATCGCGTCATAGACGACCGCGCCCGGATCGGCTCCGGGGGCATGCGACACGACCTGGACGCCGGCCCGGTCCGCCCAGATCATCAGCTGGTCGATCGCGGCTGCCCGGAACGTGTCGGCGGCGGCGAGCAGGACGTGACGTCCCTCGCCGGAGTAGCGGCTGGCGAGCTTGCCGATCGTCGTCGTCTTGCCGGTCCCGTTGACGCCGACGATGAGGATGATCGCGGGCCCGCCGCTGATCGCGGGGCGGGGCTCCCAGCCCGACTCGCGCGGGACGAGGAGGGCGCTCAGCTCGGCCCGGACGGCTGCTTCGGCGCCACCGGCATCACGGCGGCGACGGGCGCCCTCGACGATGTCCATCGCGAGCGCAGCCCCCACGTCGCCGGCGATCAGCGTCTCCTCGACGTCGTCCCACGACGGACCGCTGCCGTCATCCCCGCCGAGGAACCCACGCAGGCGCGACATGAACCCGCCGCGGGTCCGCTGGAGGCCCTCGTCGAGCGAGCCGGCTGGTTCCACGGTCGGGACCACCGGCTCTGGCTCGGGGGCGTCGAAGAAAATCGGCTCGCTGGTGGGCTCGGGCTCGGCG
>JACDAH010000406.1 GCA_013695505.1 Chloroflexota bacterium
GGCCGGAGGAGGTCCTCCCAACATGCACATCGGCTCACGCACGGCCCGATTCGCGGCCGCGTTCATCCTGACCTTCGGGCTCGCAGCCTGTGGCACGAACAACGGAGCAGGGAGCGGCGGCGTCGCAGGGGCGAGCGCACTGCCAAAAGCATCCGGCGGCACGGGCGCAAGCGGTGCGCCCGCCAGCAGCGGCCCAGCGGCCGACGTGACCGGCGAGATCAGTGTCTGGGCCATGGGGGCCGAGGGCACGAAGCTCAAGGTCCTCGCCGAGGCGTTCACCAAGGCCAACCCCAATGTCAAGGTCAACGTCACCCCGGTCGACTGGGGTCAGGCCGTCACCAAGCTTCAGACGGCGATCGCCGGCGGCTCGACCCCCGACGTCAGCCAGATGGGCACCGACATGATGGCCCAGTTCGGGGCCAACGGAACCTTCGACCCGGTCCCCGCGGACATCGACCCGAGCGCGTTCTTCGAGACTGCCTGGAATACCAACATGATCGACGGCGCGGCTGTCGGCGTGCCGTGGTACGTCGAGACACGCCTCTTGTACTACCGCAAGGATCTCGCCGAGAAGGCCGGCATCACGGCCCCGCCCGCGACCTGGGATGACCTCAAGGCGATGGCGACAGCGCTGAAGGCAAAGGGCGGCGCCAAGTGGGGGATCTCGCTCGGCACGAAGAACTGGCAGGAGTACGTGCCGTTCCTGTGGCAGAACGGCGGCGACATCGCCGACGCCTCCGGAACGCCGACCCTCAACACCCCCCAGGCCGTCGAGGCCCTCACCTTCTACGACTCGTTCTTCAAGGACGGCCTGACCCCGAAGTCGGTCCCCGAGGGATTCGACATCACCCCGGCCTTCGTCAAGGGCGACAACCCGATGTTCATCTCGGGCCCATGGCATCTCAGCCTGATCAAGGATGCCGGCGGCGCCGACTTCACCGACAAGTGGGCGATCGCGCCGATGCCCAAGAAGGCCTCCGGGACCTCGTTCCTGGGCGGCAGCAACATGGTGGTGTACAACGCATCCAAGAACAAGCCGGCCGCCTGGGCGTTCGTGAAGTTCCTCGCCGATCCCGCCACTCAGGCACTCTGGTACAAGACCGTGAGCGACCTCCCGGCCGTCAAGTCGGCGTGGGAGAACCCCGACGTCGCCACTGACCCGAATGTCAAGCTGTTCGGCGACCAGCTCAAGGACACCAAGGCCCAGCCGGTCAGCGGAACCTGGAGTGAGGTCTCCTCGGCGATCAACGACACGCTCGAGAAGATGACGACGGGCGGTATGGAGCCGCAGGCTGCTGCTGACGAGATGCAGCAGCAGGCCGAGTCGATCGGGCTCAAGTAGGGTGAGCGCCCCGGCGCTCACCCGACAGACCGTCGCCGAACCGGGAGCCCGGTCGGCGACGCCCGGCCGGGGCTGGCGACAGGATCTCACGGGCTGGGCGTTCGCCGCCCCGTTCGTGATCCTGTTCGGCGTCTTCCTCGCGCTCCCGATCGCCGCCTCGTTCGTCCTGAGCTTCACGAGCTTCAGTCAGCGCGACCTGATCAACCCGATCGGCACGTCATTCGTCGGCGTCGACAACTACGCCCGGCTGCTGACTGACCCCAAGTTCTGGAAGGCCCTCGGCAACACGTTCTACTTCGTGATCGTCGGCGTCCCACTCACGCTGGCGATCGGGCTCCTGATCGCGAGCGCCGTGAGCCGTGGGATCACCCGATTTCGGACCGCGTTCCGGGTCGGTTACTACCTGCCGGTGATCACCAGCATCGTTGCGATCGCGGTGGTCTGGCGATTCCTCCTCAACCCGGACATCGGGCTGGTCAACGTCCTGCTCGCAAACCTGGGCATCACCGGGCCGGACTGGCTGGCGAGCAAGACACTTGCCATGCCCTCGATCATCACGATGGCCATCTGGCGCAACCTTGGGTTCGCGATGGTCGTGTTCATCGCCGGGCTCCAGGCGATCCCGGTGATGCTCTACGAAGCCGCCTCCATCGACGGCGCCGGTCGGTGGCAGGCCTTCCGCTACGTGACCCTGCCGATGCTCCGCCCGACGATCCTGTTCATGCTCGTGATCACGACGATCGGTTACCTCCAGCTGTTCGAGGAGCCGTTCGTGATGACCGACGGCGGGCCGCTCGACGCCACCCTGTCGGTCACGATGTACATGTACCAGCAGGGCTTCGAGTTCTTCAAGCAGGGTTACGCGTCCGCGATCGCCTATGTCCTGTTCGTGATCGTCGCGGTGATCGCGTTCCTCCAGTTCCGCTTCCTGCGGTCAGAGGACGCGTGATGGGCGCATTCGAGATGGACACGCATGCGATCGGCGGGATCCGATGACGGCGCTCCAGGGCGGCGCCCGGCCGCCGCTGGCCGTCCACCGGCGCGAGGGCCGGCGGACGGGTCCGTTGTGGGTCTACGGACTCCTGATCCTCGGGCTCGTCCTGATGGTCGGCCCGTTCCTCTGGATGCTCCTTGGCGCCCTCAAGCCCCAGGCCGAATTCCTCCTCAGCCCGCCGACGTTCCTGCCGAAGAACCCGACGACGGACAACTTCAGCCGGCTCTTCAGTGAGCTCGACTTCCCGCGGTTCTTCTTCAACTCGTCGCTCGTGGCGCTCGTCGTGACGGTCGGCAACGTCCTGTTCTGTCCGATGCTGGGGTACGCCCTGGCGAAGCTCCAATGGCGCGGCAAGCGCCTGATCATGGGCCTCGTTCTCGCGACGTTGATGGTCCCGGCCGGGATCACCCTGATCCCGAACTTCGTGCTCATGCGCAACCTCGGGCTGGTCAACACCTACCCGGGCCTGATCCTGCCGTTCCTGGTCGGCCCGTTCGGCGTGTTCCTGACCCGCCAGTTCATGTACGGGATTCCGAACGAGCTCCTCGAAGCCGCCCGGATCGACGGCGCCAACGAGTGGCGGATCTTCTGGCAGGTCGTCCTGCCGATCACCGCCCCGGTCCTCGCGACCCTCGGGATCCTGACGTTCCTCGGCAGCTGGAACAGCTTCATCTACCCGCTGGTGATGGCGCAGGAGCCTGCCATGTACACGCTGCCGGTCGCCCTGGCAACATTCTCGACCGGCCAGTACCAGGCCGATCACGGGATGCTGATGGCGGGCTCGCTGGTGCTCGTCCTGCCCGTCCTGATCATCTTCGTCCTCTTCCAGCGCTGGATCACCGAAGGCATCGCCACCACCGGCCTGAAGGGCTGACCCGGCCGCCCCCATCGCCCGATCGACGACCCCCAGGCAACGCTCGACAGGGGCCGGCCCGAGCCGGCAATCGGAGGAGAACGCAATGCCCATCCGACGCAGCCATCGCCTGCTCAGCCTGATCGCCGTGGCCAGCCTTCTCGCCATCGCCACCGCTGTCGCGCCCGCGGCCGCGGCGGGCACCGGCAAGCTGACCACCGCCCAGCGGGCGACCCTGCTCGGCTATGCCCGCGACACCTGGGCCGGGTTCGTGGCGATGACCGACGAGCACACGGGTCTTCCGGCCGACAGCCTCCGCTCGGACGGCGTCCGCAGTGTCCAGACCTCGACGACGAACATCGGGGCGTACCTCTGGAGCACCGTCGTCGCCGAGCGGCTCGGGATCATCGGCCACGCCGAGACTGTCGAGCGGGTCGCGCAGACGATCGGGACGCTCGAGACGATGGAGCGCCACACCGCCAGCGGCCAGTACTACAACTGGTACGACCAGACGAACGGCGCGAAGCTGACCGTCTGGCCGGAGAACGGCGACACGATGGTGCCGATCCTGTCGTCGGTCGACAACGGCTGGCTCGCGGCCGCCCTCCAGGTCGTCTCGAACACCGTTCCCGAGGTCTCGGCCCGGGCCGGGGCGATCTACCAGAGCATGAACTTCGGGTTCTACTACCGGCCCGACGTCAACCGGATCGCCTTCCACGTGGCGCCCGACACCGGCGCTTCGCCGTGCTGCTACGACACGATCGTGAGCGAGAGCCGGATCGCGAGCTACATCGGGATCGCCAAGGGCGAGCTGCCGGCCAAGGAGTACTTCGGCGCATGGCGGACGTTCCCGGCCTTCGCCGACAGTTGTGACTGGGACTGGCAGGAGACGCGCCCGATCGGCGTCAACCGGACCTATCTCGGCGTCAACGTCTTCGAGGGCGCTTATCCGTACGAGGACTTCCGGGTCGTCCCGGGCTGGGGCGGCAGCATGTTCGAGGCCCTCATGCCATCCCTCTTCGTGCCCGAGGAGAAGTGGGGCCCCGAGAGCTGGAAGGTCAACCATCCCCTCACCGTTGCCGCCCAGATCCATCACGGGATGGTCGAGGCGGAGTACGGCTACTGGGGCTTCTCGCCGGCCGACATCCCGGAGGGCGGCTACCGCGAGTACGGCGTGGACGCGCTCGGAATGAACCCCGAGGGCTACTCCTCCAACGCCGAGCGGACGTATGTCAATCGGGGCTTCGAGGGCTGCCGGCCGGCTGTCGCCGATCCGCCGCCGTCGGCGTACACGAACGGCGTCGTCACTCCCCATGCCGCCTTCCTCGCCCTGCCCTGGGCAACGGACCTGGCCATGGCCAACCTCGCCGCGATCAAGTCCGACTTCAGCAGCTACGACCGCTGGGGCTTCCGCGACTCGGTCAATGTCGACAGCGGGGTCGTCTCCAACTTCTACCTGTCGCTCGACCAGGGAATCGTGATGGGCGCGATCGGCAATGCCCTGGCCGATGACATGCTCCGCGACGCGTTCGCGACCAAGGCCGTTCAGAAGGTCCTTCAGCCGATCATCTCGATGGAGACGTTCGGGGCCGGCCCGCGCAGTGCCGCGGACGCGTACCTCAGGCCTTGACCTCGGGCTCATCGGCCCGCATCGCCTGGCTCGCCACCGGCGGCCCGAGTCTCCACGCCCGATCCGCGCCGCCGATCGCGCTTCGGCCGGCGGCACGGGTCGAGTTCGTCGCGGTCGTCGTCGGCCGTGGCATCGATCTCGCGTTCCAGCTGGCGATGGCGGCACCGGTTCCCGACGAGCTCGTGCCCGATTGACTTCGACCCGCGCGACCCGGATGCTCGGCCAGGCGTCGCCGCCGATCGTGGCACAGCTCCGCAACTCGAGCGACCTCGCGGTCGACGTCCTGGAGAATGGCTCGATCTTCGCGATCCGCCACCGCGACATCCTCGTGAACCAGGTCCTCGGCAGCGGGCTCGAAGGCGGCCTGGCCAACCTTTTCCTGCGACGTCGCAGCCGAGCCGGCATCGAGAGCCGGCCGCTGCTCGGGCCACAAGCGGTCGGTCGGTTCCGCGCCAGCGACGGGGGCGTAACCTGGGAGGGGTTCTTCGACGGACTCGACCATGTCTGCACTCTGCGCCTGGCCGCGACGGACGCGACCTGGTTCTGGACCGTGGCGGTGTCGAACACGACTGCCCATCGGCTGACCATCGATGTCGTGCTGGCCCAGGACCTCGGGATCGCCCAGGCGGCGGCAGTCCGCACGAGCGAGCTGTACACGAGCCAGTACATCGATCACACGATCGTCGATGACGCCGCGCTCGGCCTGCTGCTGTGCTCTCGGCAAGGTCTGCCGCAGGACGGCGCGTTTCCGTGGGTCATGCACGGCTGCCTCGCGGGCGCGGTCGGCTACCTCACCGACGGGTTCCAGTTCCACGGCCTGGCGTCCAAGGCATCCGGCACGCCGTCCGCGCTCGCCCGCTCGGCGCTGCCGAACCAGACCTACCAGTACGAGCTGGCCCTGCCGACTCTCCAGTCCAGGGCCGTCTCGATGGCAGCCGGGGCATCGGCAGAGATCACGTTCTTCGGAGCATTCGAGCCCGATCATCCGGCCGCTTCGGACAGCTCGGATGTCCGTCATGCGCATGCGGCCGGCCGCGCGTTCCGTGGGCTGTCGAGCCGCTCGATCGAGCCGCCGCCGCAGCCGCAGCCGCGCTCCAGCAGCCTGTTCGACCGACCGGTCCTGTTCCAGAGCGACGACCTCGCGACCGCCGAGCTCGAGGCGGCGTTCGGTTCCGGATGGCGCCACGTCGAGCGTGCCAACGAGACCCTCTATTCCTTCTTCCACGGCGACCAGCAGCACGTCGTGCTCAGGGCCAAGGAGCTCGTCCAGGAGCGCCCGACGGGGCACCTCCTGCGCTCGGGCCGCGACCTGCTGCCGAGCGACGCCACGCTCGCGGTCACGGCCTGGATGTTCGGCGTCTTCGCGTCGCAGCTGACGATCGGCAACACGTCGTTCCACAAGCTCCTCAGCGTATGTCGCAGCCCGCTCAACGTCCTCAAGTCGAGCGGCCTCCGGATCTTCATCAGGACCGACCGCGGCGACGAGCTGCTCGGCGTCCCGTCGGCATTCGAGATGGGCCCGAGTGGTGCGGCCTGGCTGTACCGGGACCGCCGGCTCAGGATGATGATCCGGCTGGCCGTGTCGGTCGAGGAGCCGGTGTGCCGGCTGACCGTCGATGTCGAGGTGGGAGGGCCCATCGAGCTGATCGTCTGCCACAATATCGTGCTCGGCGAGCATGAGTTCGATCCGGTCGGTCCGATCGTGATCCACGAGGCGGACGGCAGGATCGAGCTTCGCCCGGACGCGACGAGCCTGCTGGGCCGGCGCTACCCGGAGGCGAGTTTCACCATCACGACCGATCC
>JACDAH010000451.1 GCA_013695505.1 Chloroflexota bacterium
ACCCAGATCCACGCAATCGGCGACCGGAGCGGCCGGGCCTCGCTCGATGCCCTCGAGGCGACCGCCGGGCGAACGGCACTGATGCCGCGGCTCGAGCACGTTCAGCTCCTCCATGCCGACGATCGGCCGCGGTTCGGTCAGCTCGGGATCGCCGCCTCGATCCAACCGGTCCACGTCCGGGCCGACGCCCCGATCGCGCGGGCCCTGTGGGGCGAGCGAGCCGAGACGCGCGGGTACCCGATGCGCTCGCTGCTCGAGGCCGGCGCGGTCGTCGCGTTCGGGACGGATGCGCCGGTCGAGCCGATCGATCCGTGGCCGGGCCTGTCGATGGCCGTGACCCGCGTCGACGCCACATGGCCTGCTGGATCGCCACCGTTCGGCCCGGACGAGCGGATCACCCTCGAACAGGCGCTTCGTGCCGCGTGCATCGCGCCGGCGGTGACGGCGGCCGAGCTCGATCGCGGCCGGCTCGTCCCGGGCCAGCGCGCCGATCTCGTGGTGATCCCCGCCAGCGCCCTGTCGCACCCGATCGAGCCGGGTGGGGAACTGGCGACGGCCCGGCCGCGGATGGTGATGATCGACGGCGAGGTCGCGTTCGAGCGCTGACGGCGCGCGTCCCCGGGGCTCAGCCGCCGGCGAGGTCCTTGGCCGCCTCCGCGAACAGCCCGTTGAGGATCCGCGAGGTCGAGGGGAACGCGTGGATCGTGTCGGCAAGGACCTCGACGGGGACGCGTGCCTTGATCGCCAGGACGCATTCGTGAATGGCGGCCGAGGCGTCGGGGCAGGCCATCGCCGCTCCGATCATCTGGCGCGTCGCCCGGTCGAAGGCGACGGTCACATGCCCCAACTCGGCCTCGACCGCATAGCCCTTCGACGACGAGGCGAACTCGGCGACGTACTCGACGGCGTCGATGCCGGCGGCCTTCGCCTGGTCCAGGGTCAGACCGACCGACGCCGCCTCCGGGTCGGTGTACGTCGCCCGGGGCAACGCACGGTAGTCCGGCTTCACGTCGAGGCCGAGGGCCATCCGGACCGCGAGCTCTCCCTGGTAGTGACCCTGATGGGTGTGGAGCTCGGGCCCGGCCGGGTCGCCGATCACCCACAGCCCGTCGGCGACGCGGAGGCGCCCGTCCCGCGGGAATGCCGTCCGCTCGCTCGTGTCGATCCCGTAGTGCTCGAGCCCGAGGTCGTCGAGCGGGAAGGCGCGTCCGACGGCAAGGAGGATCGCGTGGCCCTCGGCTGTGGTCCCGTCGTCGAGATCGATGACGTCGGCGTGGTCGGCGCCCGCGCCGGCCCGGGCGCCCGTCGCCCGGACGCCGAGCCGGACGTCAACCCCGTCGCGCCGGAGCAGCTTCGCCACGACGTCGGAATTCCGGGGATGCTCCGTCGGCATCAGCCGATCGCCCGACTGGACGACCGTGACTGCCACGCCGAACCGGGCGAAGACCTGGGCGAGCTCGCAGCCGGTCGGGCCGCCGCCGAGGACGACAAGGCTCGTGGGCAGCTCTCGGGCCAGCGTCGCCTCGCGATTGGTCCACGTTCGAACTCGATCCAGGCCGGGCAGGGGCGGGATTTTGGACGTCGAGCCGACCGCGACCATGACGTTGCGCCCGCCAAGGACGTGGACCTTGTCGTCGTGGCGGACCTCGACCTGGCCCCGGCCGGCGATCCGTCCGGTGCCGCGATAGCAGGCCGCGCCGGCGTCCTCGAGCCGCTTCACGTGCGATGAGTCGTCGGGCTCCGCGGCGCCCGACGGTCGATTGATCATGTAGTCGCGCCGCTCGGAAGCGCGCTCCCACGAGTAGCTCGCTGGGTTCGCGGCGTGCTCGGCAGCCCCGTGGAGGAGGGATTTCGAGGGCAGGCAGCCGATGTGAGGGCAGCTCCCGCCGAACCAGAGTCGATCGACGATCGCGACGGAGGCTCCCCGGGCGCGGGCCTCATTGGCGGCTGCTTCGCCGGCCGGACCGGCGCCGATGATGACGAAGTCGAAGGTTTCCATCGTGTCAGTTTCGCTCTTTTGCGCCGACGTGCCGCTGGCGGACGGCCTCGAACAGCACGACCGCCGCTGCGATCGAGACGTTGAGGCTGTCGGCGATGCCGCGCATCGGGATGGAGATGGCGGTCACGCTCGGATCGTGCCACGTGGCCGAGAGCCCGCCCGCCTCGCTGCCGAGGACGATCGCAAGCGGGCCGCTGAGGTCGGCGTCGCTGAAGTCCAGGGGTGCGTCGACGATCGCCGCCACCAGCCGCACCCCATGCTCGATGAGCCAGTCCCGAGTCTCCGCCGCGCCGGCCGTCGCGACGGGCATCGCGAAGATCGTCCCGAGCGAGGCCCGGATCGCGTTCGGGTTGAACGGGTCGGTCCGCGGATCGGCCACGATCACGGCCGTCGCGCCCGCGCCGTCGGCGGTCCGGACGACGGCCCCGAGGTTGCCAGGCTTCTCGACTCCTTCGACGACGACGATCAGGGGGTCGTCGGGCAGGCGGAGATCGCCGAGGCCGACCCGCGGCGCCTCGCCGATGACCACGACTCCGTCGGATCGTTCGCCGTAGGCCACCTTGGCGAGGACGGCCGGGCTGACCGGGATGGTGGACGGCCGATGGCGGAGGCGCTCGGCCACGGCATGGCCGTCGGGCGTACGGACGAGCTCCTCGGCCAGGAACGTCGTCTCGACCCGGACGCCGGCGTCGAGCGCGCGCAGGATCTCGCGAGCGCCGTCGATGATCGTGAGGCCGGTCTGCTCGCGCTCGCGCCGGTCGCGGAGGCGGACGGCGGCCTTGACCCGTGGGTTGGTGAGGCTGGTCACGACCTCGGTCATCCGCGGATCATCCGGGCCCCGACCCCCAGCGGCAGAAGTGCACCAGTGGCCGCCGTGAGCGCGATCGCCTCGGTCCGAACCTCGGCCTCCGGGCCCGGGTCGAACGCGTCGACGAGGGCATCGCCGAGGTCGTCGGCGTCCAGTCCGGTGGTGTGCGCGGTCAGCAGCACGAAGGCATCGTCGGTCGCCAGCGCGGCGCAGGCATCGAGGAGATCGGGGAGGGCTTCGGCCAGCTCCCAGCGCGTCCCGTCCGGGCCGTGACCGAAGCTCGGCGGGTCGATCACGAACCCGTCATACCGCCGGCCGCGGCGCGCCTCGCGACGCGCGAATGCGAGGGCGTCGTCCACGATCCAGCGGACCGGTCTGTCGGCCAGGCCTGACACGTCCGCGTTGCGGCGTGCCCACGCCACCGCCGAGCGCGACCCGTCGACATGGGTCACCCGCGCGCCGGCCCGGGCCAGGGCGAGGGTCGTCGCTCCGGTGTGGGCGAAGCAATTCAGGACCGCGGGATCGACCCTCCCGGCCAACCGCTCGCGGAGCCACGGCCAGAAGGCGACCTGCTCGGGAAAGAACCCGAGCTGGCCGGAATCCGTCGGCCGCAGCTCCAGCGTCAGCCCGTCGACGGCGATCGACCACGGCGCGAGATCACCCTCCCATCCGGTGCCGCGCTCGAAGCGGAGGTGCGCGGCGGCCCAGTCGGAAGACGCGGCGCGCGGCGGCCACGGCGCGCTCAGCGCCGGCCGGTCGACGACCCGGTCGCCGTACCGCTCGAGACGCCTCTCGTCGCCGGCATCGATGAGCTCGTGGGCGTTGTCATTCACGGTGCCATCATCGCGGTTCGGACCGAGAACCGGTCGATCGCGGAACACAGATCGAATAGGGGTCACGCTCAATCGCGGCCCGCGGCTCGACCCGAAAGACCTCCTGACTCACGACCGCGGTCGGGCCGCCACGGCCGATCCGAACGTTGACGAACGGCACCAGTCGATACGCGGCCCGGGTCGGGTCCAGATCGGCACCGTTGAGGCGGATCACGAACACCGGCCGCTCACACAGCAAAGCCGCGATCCTCCGTTCGCGAGACCACCAGCCCTCGTAGATCACATTCGTGTCGTCGACCACGAGGACATCGGGACGAAGCCCGAGGACGAACTTGGCGTGCCACAGCGGGGTCGACGCATCCCAGACCGAGAGAATGGCGGCATCCTGGGGCAGTGCCTCGAAGAGGACGTCGACGAAGGTCTCGGCGGATCGATCGGCGCTCCGGTCCGATCCTCTCCAATTGACGACTCCCAGCGCGATGGCCGCGATCAACGGCAGCGCCACGCCGAGGCGGCCGAGATTGAGCACCCCGGCCCGCCCGCGAACCCGCGGCCCCAACCGTTGACCGACAGCGGCGCCACTCCGGGCGAGGGCCTCGAGCGCGACCCCGGCCCCGATCGCGAGCAGCAGCCATGCCACCAGGAGGTAGTGCTCGAGGCGGAGATACGACGCCCAGATGTACAGGTTCATCCCGAGGATGGCGAGGCAGGCCAGGCCGAACGCACGCTGCCGGTGCACCAGGATCATCAGGCCCACGATTCCAAGGAGCGGCAGGATGGCTGTCCCGCGGCTGATCAGGACCGCCGCCAGGGCGGGCAGCGACTCTCGTAGATCGAGCAGGCCCTGTTGCGACAGGAAGTCGAATTGGCCCCGGAACTGGGCGCCGCTCACCAGCCACCACGTCGATTCGAGCGTGACGGGATGGTTGTAGGCCAGCGCCGGCGACCGTCCGGCGGCCAGCGGGATGTAGGCGTACCCGGACAGGCCGATCAGGCCGGCCGCAACCGAGCCCACCAGCAGCCGCGGATTCGAACGGACGGTGGTTCGGCCCGCCCACACCACGAAACAGACGAGGAACGGGGCGACGAACAGGGTCAGGAG
>JACDAH010000467.1 GCA_013695505.1 Chloroflexota bacterium
GTTCAGGCTCATCCATGTCCGCGGCTATCCCGCCGGCCTCATCGCAACCGAACAGGTGCTGGCGCCGACCGTGAACCTGCCGGTGACGCGGGCGGCCAACGATCGGGCGATCGTCGAAATCACGGGCGAGGATGGCTGGCGGACGGCGTTCCCGGCCGCGTCCAACGTGCCGGCGATCACCGGGGTCCGGGCGATCATGGCGATCCCGATGATGGCCGGCGGCGAGATCCGCGGCGTCCTCAGCATCGGCTGGCGGACCGCCGCCGACCGCGCCCGGATCGATCGAGACCTGCTTGCGATTGCGGCGGACCAGGGTGCTCAGGCCCTCGAGCGCGCGATCCTCCACGCGCACGACGAGGACGCGCGGCGGTTCCAGGAGGCGTTCATCGGTGTTGTGTCGCACGAGCTGCGAACGCCGATCACCACGATCCTCGCCGGCTCGCGGCTCCTCCACCGACGGCTGGCGAACGACCCGGCGTCCGCCGAGCTCAGCGAGGATATCGAGGTCGAGGCGGACCGCCTCGCCCGGATCGTCGACGACCTGCTCGTCCTGAGCCGGCTCGAGCGCCGGCACCTGACGATTGGCGACGAGCCGGTCCACCTCGACCATCTCCTCACCCGGGTGGTCGGATCCGAGGCGGCCCGCTGGCCGGACCATCGGATCGAGGTGCTCCCGTCGACCGGCAGCCACGTCGTCCTCGGCGACGAGACGTACGTCGAGCAGGTCCTCCGGAACCTGATCTCCAACGCGGCGAAGTACTCGCCGGCCGGGACGGTTGTCCAGGTGGCGATCACGGACGCTCCCGCGGACGAGGTTCACGTCCGGGTCCTCGATCGGGGCCCTGGCGTCGCCCCGGCTGAGGTCGATCATCTTTTCTCGCTGTTCTATCGCTCCCCGGCCACCGCGGCCTCGGCGGCCGGCGCCGGCATCGGCCTGTTCGTCTCCCGCCGCCTCGTCGACGAGATGGGTGGCCGGATGTGGGCCCGACCGCGCGACGAGGGTGGCAGCGAGTTCGGCCTGGCCCTCTGCCGGTACCCGATCGATGACAGCGAGATCGGCGCCGACGAGGATCTCCCGACGGCGCAATCGGAGATTGAGCGGAGCCCGTCCGGAAGCGTGGTCGCGCGATCCGGGCCACAATGACGATCAACGGACCCTTGGAGGACGACATGGACGACACGACGAATCCATCAACCGGATCGAATGATCAGGACCCGGCCGAAGCGGCCGCCGGGAGCGCGACGGGCTCGGGCACGACCGCGAGCGGCACCCGAGCGGACACTCAGGACGCCGACGAGACCTTCGGGTGGACCACGAAAGATGACGACACGTCCGCCTCGGGCGGCGATGCCCGGGCGACGGCCGAGCGGATGCTCGGCCAGCTCCAGTCGATGATCGACTCCGTTGCCACGCAGGCCGGCCCCGTCGTTCGCCAGGTCGGGGCGAAGGCCGCCGAGCTTGCCGCCGTCGCCGCCGACCGGGCCGGGCCGCTCGCCCAGAAGGCAGCCGAAGCGACGGCCGACGCCAGCGAGCGCATCGCGGAGCGCTCCCGGACATGGGCCTCGGATCTCCGCAGCCGCTCAGCCGACGCGGACCCGGCCACCGACGCGGCCGACGCCGCGAGCCGGGCGAGCGCAGCGATCGACGGAGCCGACGACCCGACCGAAGAGGCAGCGAAGGACGACCCGGCCGAGGGCGGCCGGGCCTGACCGGATCGGCCTGCCGGCAGTCCGGGACCGCCGCCGAGCCCCGCTATACTGCCGGCCATGAGCGTTCGCCCCATCGTCCTCCTCGGTGACCCCCGGTTGCGGCTGAAGGGCCTGCCGGTCGACACGTTCGGGAGGTTCCTTCACGGGTTGCTCGACGACATGACCGACACGATGCGCCACGCACCAGGCGTCGGACTCGCGGCACCGCAGGTCGGCGAGGCCCTTCAGGCCTGCGTGATCGAAGTCGGCGACTCGCTCTACGAGCTCATGAACCCTCGGATCGTCCGGGCGTCTGGTGACGACCGGGATCTCGAGGGCTGCCTGTCCCTGCCGGGCTACTACGCCTATGTGACCCGGAGCGAGAAGGTCTGGGTGGTGGCCCAGAACCGGCACGGCAAGAAGATCAAGGTCAATGGCTCGGGGCTGCTCGGGCGGGCGCTCCAGCACGAGCTCGACCCCCTCGACGGCAAGCTCTTCATCGACTATCTCGATTCGATGGACGAGCTGATCCCGGTCGGCTCGGACGACGACGACGAAACAGACGCCGACGCCGACGCCGAGCACCCGACGCACACCCGGGAGGCAGCGAAGGTCCTCGCGTGATCGACGGGTCGAGGGGCGCCGGACCGACCGACGGGGATCCGGCGCCGCCGGACGGTGCGCCCGAGGCAACCTCGAACCCGGCTTCGCCGACCGCGCCCGTCCGGACCGTCTTCCTCGGCAGCGGCCGATTCGCCCAGCCCATCCTCGGGCGGCTCGCCGCGCACCCGTCCATCGAGATGGTCGCGGTCGTGACCGCGCCGCCGCGACCCGTCGGACGCCGCCAGATCACGACGGCCACGCCGGTCGAGCTGGCTGCCCGCGAGATGGGCCTCGACGTCCTGAGCCCCATCCGCCTGCGCGATCCCGCGGCGCTCGCCGACATCCTTGGGCTCGAGCCGTCCCTCGTCGTCCTCGCCGACTACGGCCAGATCGTGCCGGCCGAGCTTCTGAACCTGCCCCACGGTGCGCTCAACCTCCATCCGTCGCTGCTGCCCCGGCATCGTGGCGCGACGCCCGTTCCGGCGGCGATCCTCGCGGGCGATCGCGAGACCGGGGTCAGCCTGATGCGGATGGACGCCGGGCTGGACACAGGGCCGATCGTGGCGTCCGAGCGCGTCTCGCTGTCGGGCGATGAGACCACACCGGCCCTCGAGGCGCGCCTCGCGATCATCGCCGCGGGCCTCCTCACCCGGTTCGTCGATGCCTGGCTTGCCGGGGAGATCGATCCGGAGTCCCAGCCGACCGCGGGCGTGACCCTGACC
>JACDAH010000468.1 GCA_013695505.1 Chloroflexota bacterium
GCTCGGCCGTGGCGGCGATCACTCGTCGGTCGCGCGCGTGGAGCCCGACCCGGCGCCTCATGCCCGCGGCGGCTGGACGCGCGACCTCAGCGACTGGGATCGCTGGCTGGAGTTCTGCGCCCGGATCGACGGCTTTCCGCGCCACCTGAGCATCCACAGCGGCGGGATGCTCGTGACTGCGGCGCCGTTGATCGACATCGCTCCGCTGGAGCGGGCGACGATGGCGGATCGGGTCGTCGTCCAGTTCGACAAGCGCGACGTCGAGACCCTCAAGCTGATCAAGCTCGACCTGCTCGGGCTCGGCATGCTGGCCGCGATCGACGAGACCCTCCAGCTCATCGAGCACGACTGCGCCGTCTGTCTCGACCTCGATCGTCTGCCCGAGCAGGTCCCGGAGGTCTTCTCGATGCTCCAGGCCGCCGACACGGTCGGGGTCTTCCAGGTCGAGAGCCGGGCCCAGATGCAGACCCTGCCGAAGTCGCGCCCGTCGTCGCTCGACGATCTCGTGGTCGAAGTCGCGATCATCCGGCCGGGCCCGATCCAGGGCAACGCCGTTCACCCGTTCCTGCGCCGGAAGCAGGGTCTCGAGCCGGTGACGTATCTCCACCCGAGCCTCGAGCCGGTCCTCCGCGACTCGATGGGTGTGATCCTCTACCAGGAGCAGGTGATGCGGATCGCGATCGAGGTCGCCGGGTTTTCTCCGGGCGAGAGCGACGGGTTCCGGCGGGCGATGGGCACGTGGCGCTCGAGCCGCGAGATGGAGAAGCTCCACGTCCAGTTCCACGACGGCTGCATGCGCCAGCCCGGCATGACCGAACAGGTCGCCGAGGAGCTCTTCCGCCAGGTTGCCGCCTTCGCGAGCTTCGGGTTCGCAAAGTCGCACGCAGCGGCGTTCGCCCGGACCGCCTATGAGTCGTCGTTCCTCAAGCTGTTCTATCCGGCCCAGTTCCTCGTCGGGCTGATCAATGCCCAGCCGATGGGCTTCTACCCGGTCGAGGTCCTCGTCAACGATTCGAAGCGCCACGGTGTCGCGGTCCTGCCGGTCGACATCAACCGCTCGACCTGGAAGACGACGACCGAATGGGTGGGGCGCCCTGGCTGGGCCCTCGGCGAGGGCGACGACGGGCCGGGGGAGCCACTCCCCGAGGACGTGGGCATCGAGCGTCGTCCAGCGCCGGTGCGTTCGAGCGGCTGTGTGGTGCCATCGGACGAGGCACGCGGGCTGTGGGCGGCCGAGAGCGCCGTCGGCTGGGGCGTCCGACTCGGGCTCGGCCTCGTCAAGGGGATCGGCGAGGAGCACGAAGCGCTGCTCGACGCGGAGCTGGTCCGCGGGCCCTATCGATCGCTGGCGGACGTCGTCGAGCGGACCGGGCTGCCGGAGGAGACGCTCGAGCGGATGATCCGGGTCGGTGCGCTCGATTCGCTCGGGCGGCCGCGGCGCGAGCTGCTCTGGCAGCTGCGCGAGGTGGCGGGTGCGAGCCGGGGACGCGTCGACGGTCGATCCACGAAGGGCGGTGCGTTCACGAAGGCCGCGTCACGGCCGATGGCCCTCCGCCTGCCAGCGACAGCGGCTCCGACCCTGCCCGGCCTGACGGAGTCGGAGCGGATCGGCGATGCCTACGCCGTGGTCGGGCTCGATGCCCGCCGTCAGGTGGTGGAGCTGTATCGGCCGGCCCTCGATCGGCTCGGGGCCGTGCCGAACGCCGCGCTCGACGACCGAGCGCCAGGCCGGGTCCGGATCGGCGGTCTCGTCGTCACCCGCCAGCACCCGATGACGGCCAAGGGCACGGTCTTCCTCGCTCTCGAGGACGAGACGGGGATGGTCAACGTCACGATGTGGCCCGACGTGTGGGCCCGGCTGCGCGGTGTCGTCCGGCGCCACGCGCTGCTGCTTGTGGACGGCGATCTCCAGCGCGAATCGAAGGTCGTGAACGTGATCGCCCGCGACGTCCGGCCGCTGGTCGAGGTCGCGGCGACCGCCGGCGCCCCCGAGCAACCGACTGGCGTGAAACAGCTTGGAATGGCCGGAATGCGTCGAATGGGCTGAAGACACCGCCGCCTTTTTTCTCAGCGATTGCGTTCGTCGCGCATAACGTGATCGAGCGCAAGGCGGCCCCGAGG
>JACDAH010000480.1 GCA_013695505.1 Chloroflexota bacterium
GTCCGCAGGATCGTCGCCATCGGCGGGTCAGGCCCGCGCGACGGGCGACGAGCCCGCGAGCGAGGCATCGAGCCCGGCCAGGAACGAGGTCTCACGGGCCGCCCGGGTCGTCGCGGTTGCGCCCGCGCCGGACTCCGCGGCCGGCGGCTCGAACCGGAGGTGGCGGTAGAACGACGCGGTGCCGTAGATCATCGCGTACCAGGCCCCGGTCCTCTGGCTGATCAGCTTCAGGGCCGCGACCGGGAGGTGGCCGTGCTCCGCCTGGGTCGCATCGAGGATCTCGAGCATCCGCTTCGGATCGAAGTCGAACCGCTCGAGAATCGCGTCGAGCTTCTCCGGGTGGATCGGGTCGAAGTGGGCGTACGCCTGGTCCGGCACGGGCCGGCCCGACCGGCGCAGCGCCGATTCCTCGCGTCGCTCGCCGTAGGTCTCGGGTGCCCCCCAGTGGATGTGGTAGCGGCCCTTCGTGTCGATCCCGCCCATGTCGATGCACTCGATCGGGCAGGCCTGGGCGCACTGGAAGCAGGTCTCGCACTTGAGCGTGCCGTACTCGTCGTAGAGGAGCTGAAGCCGGCCGCGGAACTTGTGCGGGACGTCGAGACGGACCTCGGGGTACTTGATCGTTGCCTTGGGCTCGAAGAACTTGCGGAGCGTCAGAGTCATCCCCTTGACGATCCCGAGGCCGGGCAGGCGCATCATCGCGGCGACCTCACTTCGGATGGACCACGACGAGCGCGGCGGCGGTCACGAACAGGTTGAGCAGCGCTGCCGGCAGCAGCCACTTCCAGGCGAAGCCCATGAGCTGGTCGATCCGGACGCGGGGCAGCGTGCCGCGCATCCAGACGAAGAGGAAGACGAACGCATAGCTCTTCATCAGGAACCAGGCCAGACCCGCGACCCATGGCCAACTGACGTAGGCCAACCCGGTGACCGCGGCGCCGATGAGCAGGTTGAACAGGACGAACCCGATGATCAGAGCCTGCCACCACGGCATCGAGCTGCGCAGGAGGAAGAACGGGGCGGCGAGGGCGAGGATCAGCACCGGCGGCACGATCAGCAGCGCGAACAGCAGCCCGATCCCGAGCGACCCCGGGTCGATGGTGAGGTGGACCGCCCATGCCTCGGGCCACGCGAACGGCGCGTTCCAGCCGCCGAAGAACAGGGTCACGATCAGGCCCGAGACGACGAAGACGTTGACGTACTCGGCAAAGAAGAAGAACCCGAAGCGCATGCCCGAGTACTCGGTCGCGAAGCCGGCGACGATCTCGCTGTCGGCCTCGGTCAGGTCGAACGGGGTCCGATTGGCCTCGGCGGTGGCGGCGATGAAGAAGATCAGGGCGCCGAGCGGCTGCTGGAAGACGTACCAGTCGGTGAACCAACCCGCCTGGTTCAGGACGATCGTGTTGAGGCTCATGGTGCCGGCGAGGAGAAGCAAGCCGACGACCGACAAGGTCAGCGGGATCTCGTAGCTGATCACCTGGGCGGCCGAGCGCAGGCCGCCGAGGAGCGAGTACTTGTTGAAGCTTGACCAACCGGCCATCAACAGCCCGACGACGCTCAGGCCCGTGACGCCGAAGAAGTACAGGAGACCGATCTCCATGTCGGCCCCGAACAGGCCCGGCGCGAACGGGAGCACGAGCATGCCCATGATCGTGGCCATGAAGACCGCGATCGGGGCCAGGGTGAAGACGAGCCGATCCGCACCGGTCGGGCTGAAGTCCTCCTTCATCAGGACCTTGAGCCCGTGGACCACCGACAGCAGCGAGCCGTACGGCCCGACCCGATCTGGCCCGATCCGGAGGTTCATCAGGGCGATGATCTTCATCTCCATGTACATGATCAGGAACGCGAACGGGACCGACACCAGGAGCACGGCCGTCGCCGCGACGACGAACCGGACGAGCCACAGGTTGGCGGCGAGGAAGTCGACGATCGGCTTGCCGGCGACCACGACGAGCACGATCAGCCCGAGGGTCAGGACGAGCAGGATCGGGACGACCGTGAACAGGACCTTTCCGGCAAGGGTCATCCGCCCCCACGTCCGGGTCATCGCGGTCATGACGGCCGCCTCACTTATCGACTCCGCCCATGATCGGGTCCAGGCTGGCCATCACGGCCATCGCGTCGGCAATCAGGTGGCCCGGCATCAGGACGCCGACCGACTGGAGGTGCACGAAGGACGGGTCGTGGATCCGCATCCGGAACGGCTGGTCCGTGCCGTCGCTGATCACGTAGGCCGAGTACTGTCCGCGTGGTCCCTCGACCGCGGCGTAGGCCCTGCCGGGTCGCGGGCGGAGCAGCCGCGGGAGCTTGGCCATGATCGGCCCGTCGGGCATGTTCTCGAGGCACTGGTCGATGATCCGGAGGCTCTGCTTGATCTCGTCGATCCGGACGAGGTAGCGAGCGAGGCAGTCGCCCTCGTCGCGGGTCGGGATGTCGAACTCGAGCTCGGGAAAGACGCTGTATGGGTGAGCTCGCCGGAAGTCGAGGGGGACGCCACTTGCCCGGAGGTTGGGGCCGGTGACCGCCATTCGGAACGCGGTCTCCTTGTCGAGCGTCCCGAGGCCGCGCATCCGGCGGACGAAGATCTCATTCTCGTTGAGGAGCGTCAGATTGCTCTCGATCTGGGTGGTCGCGCGGCTCATCCAGTCGCCGAGGCGGCTCAGGAACTCGTGATTGAGATCACCGTTGACCCCGCCGATCCGGAGGTAGTTGAAGAGCAGCCGCTGGCCGGTCAGGGCCGCGAGCATCTCGGCGATCTCGTCGCGCTCGATCAGGCTGTACAGGATCGGCGTCAGGCCGCCGAGGTCCAGCGCCATCCAGCCGATGAACATCGAGTGCGACAGGATCCGGTTCAGCTCGGTGGCGAGGACCCGGATGTACTCGGCCCGGCGGGGCACCTCGACGTCGAGCAGCTTCTCGAACGCGAGGACGCCGGGCCACTCGCAGAACAGGGAGCTGATGTATTCGAGTGGGTCGAGATACGCGATCGAGTGGTGGTAGTCGGCGTTCTCGCACAGCTTCTCGACGCCGCGATGGAGGTAGCCGAGGACCGGATCGAGGTCGACGACGTTCTCGCCGTCGAGCTTGAGGACGATCCGGAGGACGCCGTGCGTCGACGGGTGCTGCGGCCCCATGTTGATGAACATCTCGCCGTCGCCGAGCGTGTAGAACTCGGATTCGCGCTCCGTCCGCGGCGGGTACGGCGGGATCGGCTCGAAGGCCCCGGTCGCCGCGTCGAGCTCGACCCGGGGATCGTCGGACGGGACCTCCTGGGGGGGATGAACATGAGGCGTCGCCGTCATGCGCGGGTCTTTCGGACGAGGGTCTCCGTGCGCCCGCTGCGCGGCGTGTGGGACTGCTCCATGTGGCGAACGCCGGCGCCCGGTGAGCGGGCGGCGTCGTCGGCAAGGTAGAAGTCCTTGCGGAGCGGAAAGCTCTGGTAGTCGGGCGGCATGTAGATCCGGCGGAGGTCGCGATTGCCCTCGAATGTGATCCCGAACATGTCGTACGCCTCGCGCTCCATCCACTCGGCGCCCTGCCACAGGAAGGTCACGGATGGAACGCGGGGGTCCTCGCGCGACAGCCCGTCGGCGACGACCCGAAGCCAATCGGCGCTCGTCTCGCTCCAGAGGTGGTAGACGACCTGCATCGATGTGCCGGTGTCGACGCCAGCCAGGTCGGCGAGGAGGATGAAGCGGAACTCGGGCTCATCGTGGACTGCCCGGACGACATCGGGCACGTCGCCCGGCCCGATCCGGATCTCGGTCTCGTCATGACGCTGGTGAATCGGGGAGGTCAGGCGCTCGCCGAACCGGGCCGCCAGGCGCCGCTTCAGCGCCGCGTCCACTAGACGTCCTCCGGCACGGTCGGTCCGACCGCCCGATCGGGCCAGTGGCCGCGGCGGTCCTTGACGAGCTGCTGGAGCTTCATCATCCCGTAGATCAGACCCTCGGGACGGGGCGGGCAGCCCGGCACGTACACGTCGACGGGCATCACCCGGTCGATGCCCTCGATGGTGGCGTAGCTCCGCTTGTAGCGGCCGCCGGAGCAGGTGCAGTCGCCCATCGCCACGCACCACTTCGGCTCGGGCATCTGCTCCCAGAGGCGGACGAGCGGTCCGGCCATCTTCGTGGTGAGAGTGCCGGCAACGATCAGGACGTCGGCCTGGCGCGGGCTGGCCCGGAACGGGAACATGCCCCAGCGATCCATGTCGTTGCGGGACGTTGCACTCGACATCATCTCCATCGCGCAGCAGGCGAGGCCCGACAGGAGCGGCCACAGGCTGTTCGCGCGGATCAGGTCGAGGACGTAGTCGGCCTTGGTCGGGATGACCTCGAGGACGCCCGACCAGCGCGCGTCGTCGCGCCGGGCGATGCCGGACGCCTCGACTTCCCGGAGGTGGGTCACGTCCGGCTCGAGGCCGCCCTGATAGGCAAGAGGATCGCTCGATTGCCACAGGCTGTTGCCGACGACGATCGGCTCGCTGACGGCGTTCTGGCTGAGCGTCAGCGCCGCCGGGAGGTTGCCCGGCGCGTCCGAGCCCACGGCGGTCGCATCGTCCGGGCCGACGCCGAGGCCGGCCCCCGGCTTGCCGGTCAGCGCCATGTCAGAACCCCCTTGCGCCAGGCGTAGGCAAGCCCGAGCAGGAGGATGCCGACGAAGACGAGCATGCTCACGAACAGCGACCCGATGTCGACGCCGGCGGCCCGGAAGATGATCGCCCAGAGGTAGATGAAGATCACCTCGATGTCGAATGCGACGAACAGCAGGGCGTAGATGTAGAACGACAGGCCGAACCGGCCGTGGGTGTCCCCGTAGGTGTCGATCCCCGACTCGTAGGGCAGGCCCTTGTGGACGTCGCCGCGGTTGCGGTGGGAGATCAGCCAAGCGGCCCCGATCGTCAGAAAGACGAACGAGACCCCGGCGACCATGAACCCCACGATGTACCAGATATTGGTCACGTCGACGGTTTCTCCGGTTGGGCTGTCGGGTCCTCCGCAACCGGTGCGATCCGGCGTCGGTTCCACCCTGGCGCGCGGCGACGCTCCCGGCGCTCGTCACGCGCGGCCATTCTAGCAAGGGGGGACCCGTTCGCTCAGCGGCGCATGTCCGCTCGCAAATCGGCGGAGCGACGCCCCGACGAAAGTCGTCGCGGCGCAGGGCCCGATCCGCTCGGCGGTCGGCCGCGATGGGGCTCCATGCGGGACCTGAAAACCCGACGAGCACCCTGACGGCGACCGGCGACGAGCGGATCGGGGAGCAGATCGTGCCGAGCGCGCGTGCCAGTTCACGATCCGCTCCCCGGCGGTGCGTGCCCCGTCGCCGGGGACCTCTGTACCGTGGTCCTCGGCGAGGTCCGCCAGCAATAGGGCGTTCGCCCTAGTCCGGGTCTGGGGCCGTCAGAGTCTGGACGAAGCCGTCCCGATCACGCCCGCGCCGCCGCGACGGCGAGCCTGGCTCGGGCGCCGATCAGCCAGGCCCGGCAACTCCACCTCGCCGTCGAGGGCGCGGCCGAACGCCATGACCCGGAACCGGCCCATCGCCGCGGGATCGATCATCCGGACGAGGGCCGAGCGGGTCTCGAGGTACGTGGCCAGCGAGGCGCCCGGCCGGGTTTGCTCGGCCACGAGCAGCTCGCCAGCCCCGAGTCGGCTGAGGAACTCGGCCTGGGTCGTGGTGCCGAGGGGGATGAGCCCCGCCGCGGCCGCTGCCGACTCGACCGCGGTGGCATCGACATGGGCGGTGATGTCCTGGCGGCCGATCGCCCGGTATGGGTCCTCGCCAACCTGATGACCGCGATAGGTCGCGAGCGTCCCGGCGGCCCGGCGACGCGGGTCGTACAGGTCGGCGGCCGGGTGGCCGTAGTCGATCAGGAGGAGGACACCGCGCCGGATGCCGCCCGCCGCGTTCGCGACCCAGTCGTCGAGGGCGAGGCAGATCTCGGCGTACTGCCCATCGGCGAGGACGATCGATTCGGCCGCCAGTCGGGCGGCGAGGGCGGGGCTGGACGGCTCGATCTCGATATCCGCGAGCTGGTCGTCTGCGGTGACGCCGACGTGGACCTCGCGCAGCTCGGACGCGCGCCGGATTACCCGATGGGTGGGCAGGGCGTCGAGGACCTCGTTGGCGATGACCAGGCCGTCGACCGGCCGGCCGTGGTCGCGCTCGACCTGGACCCCGGCCAGTCCGGCGAGCGCGAGCCCAACCGCCTCGACCCGAGCCGGCTCGACTTCGTCGACCAGGTAGTCGATCGATACCGGCCCGCCGTCGGCCTCGAGGAGCGTCTCGACGAGGGGCGCTGCGAGCGCGCCGGTCCCCGCCCCGTGCTCGCGGATCGTCAACGTGCCCGGCGCGCCGAGCGCGGCGTGGACCGCCCGCCCGAACCGGGCGATCGTCCGGCCGAAGATCGGGCTTGCCTCCGGTGCGGTCAGGAAATCGCCCCCGCGACCCGGTCGCGCGACGGCTCCGCGGTAGTACCCGCGCGCCGGGTCGTACAGCGTGATCTCCATGAAGCGAGCGAACGTCATCGGGCCCGTGGCCGCGATCTCGTCGCGGATCGCCGCCAGCAATACCGGGTCCGACGCCACGTCGCCGTCCCGTGCCGGGATCCGCCTCAGATCCATGGCTGACCCTTTCCCAGCGCGAGGCGCAGCCCGGGCCCCACGAGGCTGTGGCCGCCGATGACGATCGGGAT
>JACDAH010000471.1 GCA_013695505.1 Chloroflexota bacterium
TCATGAGGTCCCTCCCCGCGACCGATCGTACGAGCATGATCATGCACCCCCGGGACGTTCGGCGTGGCATCGGACCCGGCGCAGATCACCACGGCCGACGTCCCCGCCCGGCGGGTCCGTCCGGCGGTCGGCCCCCGGGGACAGCCGCAGGGAGAGGTCGCATAACACCCGACGAATCCGTTCAAGGCCTACCACGCACGATATAGGACGAGGCGTCGAGGACCTCGCGCAGGCCCTCAACTGGGCCGAGGTGGGTGAGATTGTCCGGGTTGACGATCGAGCGGATTGCGCTGACCCGGCCGCCGGCAACCTCGAACGTCATCACCGCCATCACCGCCATCACCCCGCCGCGTGGGCCGCGGAAGATCACTCCGGGATGGCCGTTGATCCGGTGCGGCTCGAACGACGTGCCGAGCCGCTCCATCTGACGCCCGAGGCCCGCGAACATGCGGGCGACCTTGTCGGCGCCGACGATCGGGGCCGACCCCTGGAGATCGCCACGCTCGGCTGCCCCGAGGAACCGCCCGAGAAGCTCGTCGAGCTCGGTCTCTGACGCGTCGAACCGTGGCCGGCGCTCGGCGATGAACCGCCGCGCTCGGACCGCGTGCCGGCGGCAGGTCGCCGCGGTCTTCACGACGATCCCGGCGACCCCCTCGAAGTCGTAGTCGAACACGCCGTGGAGGAGAAAGACCGCCCGCTCGACGGGCGTCAGGCGCTCGAGGAGCACGAGGAAGGACATCGACAGCGAGTCGGCCTGGGCGGCGAGTGCAACAAAGACCCGCATGGTTGGGCCTCCTTTCTCATCTCAACGCCAAGACGAGATGGAAGCCGGCGATGTGAAGCGGGCAGTTGCGCCGCAAGCGTTCAGCTTCGGGGGCGCAGGTCCTCGTCCGGTCCCGGGATCGTTCGCGGATCGGTCGGGACCGTCTGCGGTGGCATCCGACGGTCTGGACCCCGGGCGACTTCCTCGGCGATCAGGTGACGAAGCTCTTCGAGGCCATCGGCCCCGAGCTTCTCGCGTAGTTTCGGATAGTCAGGCATGTGGCCTCTATGGCGGCGCGACGAGTGGTCGCGACGATCGTGCCGCGTCGGCTTCCCGGCCGCGACTCGCGCTCGTCCGCCTCATCCGCCGGTTTCCCAGATGGGAGCGTCGACGGGCTTGGACTCCGGCGAGCCGCGTTGGCGCAGCACGATGCTCAGCCCGACGAGCGCCGCGATCGACAGGAACTCGCTTTGCCAGTTCTGGAACGACTCGAACCAGAGCTGAGGCGTCGCGAGGTACTCGATCGGCGTGACGGGCGCCTCACCGTGCGATTGCTGCTCGGACGAGTAGGCCGCGGCGCCCGTGATCACGTGCAGGGCGAACGAGATCACAAAGAACGCAAGGAGCGTGATGGACAGCGAGTTCGCGTACAGCTTCGACAGCCACCCGCCGGCACGGACGGGCCAGGGTGCGCCGGGCCGATCGGGATCGGGCTCACGATCGACCTCCTCCTCGCCGTCGATCGACTTGGACTCCGGCGATCCCTTCTGGCGGAGTGACACCGTCAGCACGACGAACAGACCCATCTGCAGGAATTCGCTTTCCCAGTTCTCGAACACCGCCTCACCGAAGTGCCCGGTCGTGAGATACGTCCCGAGCGGTACGGCGTCGGCTCCGTGCTCCCGCTCACCATCGTTGAAGACGGACCACCCCGTGAGCGTCTGCCCCGCGAGGGACAGACCGAACAAGGCCATTACGACGATCGTGAGGCTGTTGTTTCGGACGAACTTCGGCATGGACGGATTGAGCCCGACGCAGGATCACGACAGTCTGATCCAGAAGGGTTGGCGCCTTGCGATCGCGCGGCGAACTCCTTTCTCATGGGCGCCTCGTCAACTGCGACCCGCGGTTGCCCTCGATGCCATACTCCGGTCATGCCGGTCCACACCGTCATCGAACGCGGGCCCAAGGGAAAGCGGTCGGTCGCATTCAGCCTCGATTGGCCGGGCTGGAGCCGCGGCGCCAAGACGCCCGAGGCAGCCCTCGAGACCCTCGAGTCCTATCGCGAGCGCTACCGGCCGATCGCCGAGCTCGCAGGCATAGCGGCCGATTTCGATGCCGCCGGGCCCATTGACGTCGTTGAAGACCGGGTCGGACCCGGATCGACCGACTTCTGGGGCATCTCCTTCGCGCCGTCGTCGACCGAACGAGATGATCCCATGGATCCGGCTCGGCTCGAACGCGGGATCACGATCGTCCAGGCCTGCTGGGTGTTCTTCGACGGCGTCGTGGCGCGCGTCTCGGCGGAGATGCGCAAGGGGCCGCGCGGGGGCGGGCGCGACCGCCACCGGATCTTCCGCCACACGGTCCGGACCGAGAGCGAGGACTTCGCGAAGCAGGTCGGCCTGCGGATCGAGGAGGAAGGCGCGCTGACCCCGGACGGGCTGCGGCGGCACCGCGAGACCTACGTCGCGGCGATGCGCGCCTATAACGCCGGCGAGGTTGCAAAGCGGATGCGGTCATGGACGCTGCCCTATCTGATCCGGCACACGGCCTTCCACACCCTCGACCATGCGTGGGAGATGGAGGACAAGGACCTTTCGGGCGAGTGACCGAGACGCTCCAGAGACGGACCCCCGGTTCCATGGGGTCGACCGGAGTGGACGTTCTCCGAGTCGACGAGATGGAGATGCGCGATGCCCACGCCGCCTCGCCGCCCCCGCCGAGATGTCCGGTTCCGCTGGATCGGGCTGCCCAGGCTCGGCGGTACCGCCGTCGCCTCAGTGGCCCTGTGTGGCCTGCTGCTGACATCGTCGGGCTGCACCTCGACGCCCAGTGCCGCACTCCGCATCAAGAACGCCGCAGCGGCGCTCGCCCCGCGTCTCGGCCAGACTGCCGAGGACGTCGCCGCCCGATTCTTCTCGCGGTTCAGCGGCCAGACTGAGGAGGCGATCGGGGCCCAGGCGGAGCGAGCCGTCGCGAAGACCGCCTGGCTCGACACGTTCCTTGCCCACGTCGCCCAGAATCGCGTAAAGATCGCAAAGGTTGCCCACGGCGCTGCCTGCGACTGGATCGAGATCAGCGACGCGTTCGCCGAGACGACCGATGAGGCACGGTTGGCGAAGCTGGCAGCGATCATCGTCGGCCACATCCGGGCGGAGGGTCTCGATCCCGACGAGGCCGAGCTCCGGGAGATCGCCGATACCGTCCTCGAGCAGGTCGACAAGCTCGAGAACGGAACGCTCGATCCGGGGGCCCTTGCGACCGACTTCGCCTGCCTGTTCTAGGTTCGCGAAGGGCGGATATCCGTCTCAGGCTGCGCGAAGGATCGCAGATCCGCACAATGTCTCCATGCCCGTGGTTCGCATCGACGTGCTCGCGCCGTGGTCCGAGGCCGACATCGGCCACCTCGGCGACGCTGTCCATGCCGCACTCGTGGAAACGATGGGCGTACCGGCGCGCGATCGGTTCCAGGTGATCGAGCAGCACGCGCCCGGCGAGTTCGTCTTCGACCGCGCCTACCTCGACGTCCCGCGATCGGATCGGTTCGTGCTGATTCAGGTGACGCTCTCCGCTGGTCGGTCGACCGAGGTCAAGCAGTCGTTCTATCGACGCCTGGCCGAGCTCGTCCACGAGCGCGTCGGTCTTTCGATCGACGACGTCGCGATCTGTCTGATCGAAAATCAGCGCGAGGACTGGTCGTTCGGCCGCGGCGATGCGAGCTATGTGGTGCACCGAAGGAGCAGTGGCGGTAGCGACGCCCGTCGAATGCGAGTCGCGCGTAGGCCGAGCCTTAAGAAGCGGGCGGCTCTTTCCTACGACGAGTGCGCGATCTCCCGACCGTCGCCCGCGGGCGCAGCCCGTCCATCGAGAGCTCGAGAGGCGCTCGGCAAGGGACCGGCCCCTCGGGTGAGGTCTCGCCCGCCATCGCGAGCGCGTTCGGCGGCGTCCTCCTGCTCGCCGGTCGACTCGGCGACCTCCTCGGCCGCCGGCGCATCTTCCTGGCCGGGCTCGCGGTATTCACCGCGGCCTCGCTCGCGTGCGGGATCCGCGTCAGCCAGGAGACCTTGATCCAGCGAAGGCGGCCGCTGGCGCGAGGGCGCCGCCGCCAGGCGTCGCGGCTCAGGACACGCCGTCGTCTCCCGGGTCGGGTTCTGCACAGACGGTCGGGAGTTACCGTGGCCCTAGGATGCGAGGAGCCTATTTGGCGCTAGGTCGAGATCGCTGGTCTCAGTGACCGACGGAGCCTCACGTTGCTCCATCGCAGCCCCACTGAGAGCTGTCTGTATAGACTGGATGCGCGTGAGCTCTTCGGCTGCGATGTCCATCACGTTCGAGTCCGTCGGTGCCCCGCCCTGTTCCAGGGCCGTCACAAACTTCTTCCGCGCGCGTTTGTAGTCGTCGTATGTTCCCCCGCCAACAGCCTTGCGGGCGATCGAGAGAAGGCCTCGCATGGCGGTAGCGAACGCTAGCGTCTCTCGCTCCACAAGTACGGCGTCCGCTGCGATCAGCGTGCAGATTGACGCGACCATGTCGCCGATGGTCGGAGGAGTCGACTCCGATGTCGCCAATGCTGCCATTGCGGCCGCGGCGTCCAGATCCCCCTCGCTCCATCGGAACATGACGTCGTCAATCCGATCGCGTGTTCGGCGAGCCTCGCCCTCCCATGGCCGCTCGCGGCCGAAAGTCTCTGTCCGTCGAACTCGCAACAGGATCCACGCACCGTCCTCAAGCGGAACGCCGTCGTAGCGAACCTCGAAAACATCCTGCCCAAGGTCACGCACCCGCAGATTCAGTTCAGATAGCTGATTGCCCCGGTGAAGGAGTAGGTAGGTGTCTGGCCCAATGACGGATTCCGGTGATAGTTCATGGCTGAGCCCACTGAGTTGATCGAATACGGCGAATGGCTTCTTGCCTTCCGCCAGCAGGGTCTGCACTCCACCGATAAGGGCGGTGCCGGCGTCTTTCAGAACCAAGGCTGGGCCGGCGATGGATGCCGTTGAAATCGCACCAGATACCACGTTGATGCTCGCAGTGGCGACGCTTCGCAAGATCCCGCCGAGTGCATTGTCTTGTTCGATGCCTTTGACGACTGAGTGGATTCGAATCTTCCCGCCTCGATACGCGATTGGTTCGAGGATGGCCTTGTTGAACGACGGGCCCAGATGAGTGTCGCGTTCAAGGTCGTAGGTACCTAGGGCGACCTTGAAGATCTGGTCACCGACAGCGACTTCGATGGTCCCGGAAACCATTCTTTCGTTCCAGAACGACGGGTCGCGATTCACGTACCAAGACAAGGCATCGACTGCGAGGTAGTGCTTTCTAGGGGCCAACGGGAGCCTATCCGTGGATGATGGCTCAACCGTCGGAGTCAAGACTTGTGGCTCGCCGTCGCCCGCTCTTGCCGGCCAGTCGATCATGTTTACATCCCTCCGAAGCCAGTGTCGCCGCAGAATACAAGGCGCACATCTAACGCCCGTCTCTGAAGCGGCAGACCCGACAATATCGTGAGAATTCGATGGCGGTCGACGCTACATCCAGCGCCTGAAGCGCGCGGTGACCTCGTTGTTGCGCCCAATCGCATGCAAACTCCGAGGCAGCCGCCTCTATCGAGCAAGCAACCTAAGCGTTACGTAGGCACCTACGAGACCGAAGACGGTGCTCCAAACGAGCGCGCTGATGAACGTCCCGGCGAGGTCGTTTCCTATCGCCTGTGACACCGCCGAAGCCAGCACCGCTCCGATCCACCAGCAGATCGAGCTCACCAGAATCGTGGTGACGAGGACCTCGAAGGCGCTGAGAAACCAGCGCGCCACCTGACGGCGCTCGAACGGATCCGGGCGTACCTCGACGAAGATCGTTGTCGGCAGGCTCTCCACAAGCGGTTCGGACCTGGAGATAGGAGACGGCTCGAAGCGCCAATCGCATGCGGCGCAGCGATCCTTGCCTGGAATTCGGCGGCTTGCACACCTCGGGCAGCGCGTCGAGCCGGCGCGACGAGAATCCACCAAGGATGCCCTCCCATACCTGCGTCTCTCTGCTAGAGGCGATCGAGAATGTCCCTTTTCTTCGCGTCGAATTCCTCCGGCGAAAGAAGCCCCTCATCCCGGAGACCGGCCAATTCGCGTATCACAGAAATTGGGTCTCCGGTCAAGTGCCGCCGATTCCCACCTTCTGTCAGTGGTTTTGCGACTGCCGTGACCATTTCCTCGTACACATCAAAGGCCTCCAAGAATTGGTCGACGTCTTCGGCGCTAACAAGAAATCGGACGACTGTCGATTGCTCGGACGCCAGGCAGGCAATCTCAATGATCGCTTTGTCCGGGTCGACTGGGTCCTCCACCGCCTCCTCGACTGACGTGATTGAGCCATATGGGAAGTTCAGGTCGAGGTCCGACCGGTACTCATTTACGAATTCGAGCCCAAGTGGAGTAACGAGCAACTCTCCACGCTCGCCCTGGCCAAGTCCCGCTTCAGGCATACCGTCCACGTATTCGGCAAATAGACTTGCGCCGGATGCGGTCCGGGCGGCTGTAAGCTTCTCATTGCTATCGACGACGAATGTCGCGGTCAGGGAGCCGTCACTCCTGATTCCGGCCCTACCCGCGAGGACGCTGAGTCCCCCAGTTAGAATGAGTCTGCCCGCGTGCAGGTGACTCCCGGACTCGCTCTGGTCGGCCAGCTTGTATCCGGCCGCCGCGAGCATCTCCGACTCTTCCTGAAACGCCTGATAGCCGGCGTTTTTTGTCGGATAGACGCGCACGACCGTTCGCAATGTCCATCCATCCGTGGCGTAGGCTAGCTCTGTCACTCGAGTCATCGCGACTCGCCCTCAGACGGCAGAGCGGGCGGCGCTGGCGGGATGGACGGCACTTCGCCCGATCCCGAGAGCAGGTGCCGCAACTCGGCGATGGCCGCGTCCACTTCGCGTCCCTTCGCTTCGATGATGTCGAGCAGCTCCTCGGGGGTGCGGGTGTCCTCGGTCGACTTGGCGTTGGGGTTGACGGCCTTCAGGTCAAACCGGCGGGCCTCGATCTCCTCGCGCGGGACCGTCCAGGAGTGATCCGAGTCGGCCCGAGTTGGCAGCAGCTCGAAGAACTCGGCGAAGCGATCAAGCGTCAGCGGCTGCTTCTTCGTGACCTTGACGTCCGATAGGTCGTAGTACCAGACCTTCTCCGTCGGGCCGCCCTTGGTGAAGAACAGCAGGTTCGTCTTGACGCCGGCGCCGGCCGACGAGAACACGCCCGGCGGCAGCGACACGATGCTCCACAGGTCGCAGTCGTCGAGCAGCTTCCGCTTCGTCTGAACGAACGCTGTCTCGTTGTTCCGGAACAAAACTCCTTCATCGATGACCATCCCGCAGCGGCCGCCCGGCTTCAGCGAGTCGATCACGTGCTGGAGGAAGAGGACCTGGGTCGCCCCGGTCTTGTAGGCGAAGTTGGTCTGCGCCTCCTTGCCCTCCTTGCCGCCGAATGGCGGGTTCATCAGGACCACGTCAAACAGCGCCGGCGCGCCCGTGAACAGCCCGTCGTACGTCGTCTGGCCGGTCAGCGTGTTGCCGTGCCAGAGATGCGGGTGGTCGACCCCGTGGAGGACAAGGTTGGCAAGGGCGATCGGATAGACGAGGTCCGCCTTCTCGCGGCCGAAGAACGTGTCCTCGCGCACGATCCGCATGTTCTCGGCGGTCGCGCCGGCGCCCAGGCCAGCCCGCATCCATTCGAACGCCTGGGCGAGGAAGCCGCCCGTCCCGCAGCCCGGGTCGTACACCGTCTCACCGACTTTCGGGTCGACGGCCCGCACGATCGCGCGGATGACCTCGCGTGGCGTGAAGAACTGGCCGCCGTCGTTGTTCTTCTCGCCCATCTTCTGGAGCAGGCCTTCGTAGGCCTGGCTCAGCGTGAAGAGATGGGTCTGGTCGACCGCCTCGAGATGGATGTCGTCGACCCGATCGAGGATGTCGAGGAGGTTGCGCTCGGTGTCGACATCGACCTTGTCGACCGCCGACACGACCTGGCTGATCACGCGCTGGCGGACGGTCGCGCCCGTTCGGGCACCGAGCCCGCGCAAGTAGGGGAGCAGCTCCTGGTTGACAAACGGCAGAAACGCGCCCATCACGCCCTCGCTCAGCTCCGACCGCTTCGTGCCGTCCGGCGACGCCCAGTCGCGCCACCGGAACGGCGTCTGGAGCGAGGGGGCGAACTGAACATCGAGCACCGATGCCTCCTCGGCCTCGAGCTCCTCGCGCTCGTCGAGGATCCGAAGGAAGAGGATCCATGAGAGCTCGGGCACGTACTGGAGGGCACCCGCGTAGTTCGCCCGACGCATGACGTCGGCGATCTGCTTGATCGCGGCGTTCACGGACGACGGGGTCGCGAGTCGGCGAGCAGGTGCGACGGTCACGAGCCGAGGGTACGACAACTCTCGATCACCGATGCGAAAGGGTCCTCGTCGACGAGTCAGGCCGCAATTTCTCCAAACGCGCGACGCAGCAGGGCGGCGGGGAGTGCGTCGATCGCCTCCTGCTCGGCCCGAATCGAAGCGTCGATCGCATCAATCGCCGCGAGGCGATCTCGGAGTTCTGCCGCGATCCGCCGTTGCTCGTCGATCCCGGGCACGCACACCCGCAGCGCCTTGAGCGTGGGCATGTAGACCGTCTTGTGGATGGCCCCGCTCGACAGCGCGCGGATCTCGTCGCGTGACCGAATGAGGAGATGCACGAGGAACTCCGGGTCGAGGCTGGGACCGCAGACCCAGTTCACGAAGTCCTGACTGGTCGCCATCGGCCGGCCCATGCGCGTAACGAATCCGACCGACGCGGTCCTCGACATCACGACCGTCCCTACAGGGAGGATCCGCGCCGACGAATGTGCGATCCCATCGGCATTCGTAGTCTCGATCGTGTCAAATGCGACGCGGCCATTCAGACGCCTGATGTCAGGAAGGGCGATCCACGGGATGCCGCCCGTCCACCACTCAGGCCGATTTCGACTCGGTGTGTGCCCGGATTCAAGTCTGGCGATATTCGTCAGCCTCTGCCACTCCCAATCATCAGGAGGTGGCGAGCCAAGTGGTGTCGTAATCGCGATTGGAACTCGATTTACAAATGCCAGTTGATATGCGCGGTAGCGGAGGGTCGCAATCGTCGCGATCCGCATTTGTGACTGGCGTCGAGCCTCATCAACCGCCGAGAGTTGTCGGCGAAGGAAGTCGACCATTCGGCGCTGAACCGTGATTGCGGGAACTGCGACCTTGAGACTCGCCAAGCGGACCGCGGGCAGGTGGGCAATAGTGGTCTGCGTTTGTTGCTCCACGAATTCGCCTCGTTCGGCTCCCAGACGCAGCCGATATACAAGGAACTGCGGATCTACCGCGTCGTTGATGGGCCTCAATCTGTGTAGGGCCTTCTGGTATAGGCAAGGGTCGATTTCTCCGGCCCACACCGCCGCCCGCCCGGGCTCGCCGCCCTCGCATACCAGAACGTCTCCGGGCTTGAGCAAGAACTTCTGCTCCTCGCGGGTATCGAAGTCCATCTCCTGAACATCATCAAGGTCGAACCGATCCCACTGCACGTTCGCGTTCCGGAGGTAGGGCATGGGCCGGGTCCCGGTCTTGCTCTTCGGGGACAGCATTTTGCCGAGCTGAATGTCGACCACATCCTTGAGTCGCACAGATTTCACGCGGCGAACAACCGTTCCTTGGTCGCGCGAAGGATTTCCGCAGCCGAGCCCAGCAGCTTCAGCGCATCGAGACCGCCAGCGGCGACCACGTCCGGCGTTTGGAGCACTCCCGGGTTCTCGAGTTCGTCGGTTCCGGCGCGGGCGAATTGGCGAGTGAGGGCTCGCAACGTGGCGGCTGTCTTCTCCGGGAGATCGGCCAGCCAGTCGGCAGCCTTGTAGTCGAACGCGTCGGCGCGGGCGGTCCGGGTCTTTGGTTCGAGCCCGTAGCCGAGCTCCGCAAGGACGTCATACAGGTCGAAGTCGGCCATCTCCGCGACAGCCCGGATGAGCGGCGCCGAACGACCGGCGTCGGGCAGGGAGCCCAAGAGCGCTCGCCGCTCGGACGGCGCGATCCACGTCGTCCGGAACGCGTCGAGCGTCGGCGCCCGCCCGACTAGCGACTCGGCGATCCGCTCCTTGTACTCCTCGAGCATGACCGGCTTCGCCACGCCGTCGATCGCCGTGAGGATCGCGATGCCGGCGTCGCCGAGTCGGACGTCGATGCCCAGCACCTGGATCGTCCGCTCCGGTATGCCCGGTGGTGGCGGCTCGCTCGGCTCGTCGCGAATGACCGTCGCCCGCGTCCGGAAGGCCTCGCCGAACAGGCGCGTCGCCGCGGTGTAGTCGTAGACCCGGAACATCAGCTTGCCGGACGCCGGATCCAGCCGCGTCCCGCGCCCGACCATCTGGTAGAAGGCGATCGACGAGCGCACGTACTTGAAGAACACGATGTTGCGGACGACCGGGACGTCGACGCCTGTCGTCAGGAGGTCGACTGTCGTTGCGATGAAGTGGCTGCGCGACGCGCCGCGCAGGTCGGCGAGGTAGTCGCCGCCGTGGCTGGCCGCGGTGCACTTGAAGGCGTACGGGTCGGCCGGCTTTCGGCCGTTGTCCTTGCACCAGCCCGCGTAACGGTTGTTCATCGCGATCGCAACCGCGTCCGCGTGCTGGTCGCGGGCGCAGAAGATGATCGTCTTCTGCTCGGGGCCGCCGGTCGCCAGGAGGAGGTCGAACAGGTCGGCCGTCATCGCCGCGACCCGGTCCGGCAGCTGGAGCTTCCCTTCGAACGAGCCAGCCTCATAGCGCTCGCGCGTCTCGGCGGCCGTCAGCAGCTCGCCCGTGCGGGCGTCGGCGACGGTCGTGCTCCAGAGGTCGTCCTGCTCGAGCCCAGTCTCGCGCTCCACGAACGGGCTGCCCTCGAGGAAGACGTCGCGCCGGACGATCTCGCAGGCGGCGAGATAGCCGTCCTCGATGCCCTGGCCGATTTCGTACTCGTAGACGGGCTCGCCGAAATGGCGGAGGTTGTCGGCGCTGATGTCCGCCTCCGAGCGCTCGGCCGCCGAGGCGCCGTAGATGAGCTGGCGCGGGGTTGCTGTGAGGCCGATCTGGATGGCGTTCGGGTTGCGCGTCAGGACCTTCGACCACTCGCCCCAGGCCGAACGATGGCACTCGTCGATTACGATGTGGCTGAAGTAGTCGGGCGGATAGTTGGCCTCGAGGAAGTCGGCCTCGGAGTCGTCGGTGTCGATGTCGAGCGTCTGATAGGTCGCGATCAAGACGCGGGCGTTCTTCTGAGGCTTTCCGCCAGAGACCGGCGCCGCTTCCGATCCGAAGGCCGCGCTGAAGTGGGTCATGGCCTGCTTGCGGAGCTCGTCTCGATCGCAAACGAACAGCGCGCGCTTGAGCTGGCCCGCATCAGCGATCCGACGGAGCAGGTTGGCGGCAAGCGGCGTCTTGCCAGATCCAGTCGCCAAGCTGACGAGAGCACGCTTCTCGTCGCGCGCGAGCTTCTCCAGCACCGCCCGGATCGCGGCGTCCTGGTAATAGCGGCGACCGCCTTCCCAGGTCTTGTACGGCGTAATCAGTGGGCGGGCGAGCGGAGCCGTCAGGTCGATCCCGATCGCGTCCTCGTAGGCCGCGCGGAGCTCATTCGGCGTCGGGAACTCGGTCATCGGGCGGGGGAGGGGCGTGGTGGTCCCGGCGCGGTTGTCGTGAAGGGTCCACTGGTGGCCGTTGGTCGCGGTCACGAACGGGACGTTCAGGCGCTTCGCGGTCCGCTGGTAGGTCTTCGCCTGGTCGAGCCCGAAGGTCGCCGGCTTGTCCTCGCTCTTCGCCTCGAGAACGGCCACCGCAACCGGCTGAGCGTCAGGGCTGATCTTGATTCGGAGCGTGTAGTCGGTCCGACCGTGGGTCTGCCGCCGCGGCTGTCCATCGACGATCTCGACCGTCCCGAGCGTCTCCTCGCGCCGAATGAGGTCCTCAGTCCACCCCCGGGCGTGCAGCGCCGGATCGATGAGCTGAGCCCTCGTCTCCGCCTCGTTCCGCGCCAATTCCCCTCCACCGCTCAACCTAGCGGGAGTGTAACAGCGACGATCTCTGAGTCGACTCTTTTAGGCCTCTGCCGAACCAATTGGAACAAATGGACGATGGGTGTGCACAAGTGATCCACTTGGAACCCTCTGTTGTCTACACGACCGCGCGTGAACCTTCAAATTTCGTGGATAACTCAGTCGACGGGAGTTAGCTGCGCACCTATCGTCGATGCGGCTCACCCGAGCGCCGGCCCTTGAATTGTGGAGGCAGGATTGCCATGGCAGTCCGAGTGTTCACGAGTAACCAGCTGCTAGAGATCAGCAAGATCCTGGGAGATACGACATCGGGATTCACCGGAACGCAGATCGGCGCGTTGCTTTCAGCGGCTGATGTCCCAGATCCAGGCCCGATCACGAAGCGCGAACGCCTGTTTCAGGGAATGCTTCAAGCACAAGCCCAGGACGGCAGCGGCCATCGTGTCGGCCGACTTCTCGAGCATGCACTTGACCCGGTTCGGTATCGAGCGGATCCGGTCGGCCTCGACCATCGCCGCGACGAACTGAATGTGGTTCTGGCGTTCGCGGGGATGAGGATCCGCGAAGACGGCAGGCTCGAATCCGCTCCGGCAGCCGCGACGTTATCCGACGCCCAACGTCGCGCCAACAGGCTGCGTAGCGAACTCATGCGGAGAGGAATCGCCGGAGACGTGCTTGAGTTCTGTCGCCCTGAACTGGTAGATGGGAACTACTTTCACGCCGTCTTCGAGGCGACGAAGAGCGTGGCGCAGAAGCTCCGGAACCGGACTGGGCTGACATCAGATGGCTGGCGGCTGGTCGAGGAGGCCCTGAGCATCAAAAATGGCCGAACGCCACTTCTGGCCTGGAATGGACTGGCGACGGAAACCGACATGAGTGAACACCGAGGAGTGTCGATGATGCTGTCGGGCGCATTCTCCTATTTCCGGAACCTCCCAGCCC
>JACDAH010000497.1 GCA_013695505.1 Chloroflexota bacterium
CCTCGGGCCGCGGTCGGATCGTCTTCGTGTCCTCGGTCACCGGGCCGCTGGTCAGCAACCCCGGATCGGCCGTATACGGGGCGGCCAAGGCCGGCATTCTCGGCCTGATGCGGGGGCTCGCCATCGAAGTCGGACGCCAGGGCGTCACCGTGAACGCGGTGTTGCCGGGTTGGATCGCGACCGCGTCGCAGCTCCCGGAGGAGGCCCTTGGTGGCGAGAACACGCCGCTCGGGCGGTCCGGCAGGCCGGACGAGGTCGCGGCGGCAATCGCCTTCCTCGCGTCGGATGCAGCCAGCTACATCACCGGCCAGGGCATCGTCGTCGACGGCGGCAACACGATCCAGGAGTTCAAGGGACCGTCCGAGGCTTGGTACTGATGCCCGCCAAGCGGGTCGCCCTCGTCACGGGCGCTGTGTCGTCGGCCGATGCGGATCACGGCGATCTCGGTCGACTTCGGCCCGACGGCCGGGTATTGAGGCCGCGCTTGATCGCGAGCCGGCTCAACCGTCCGGGTATTTCTGCCAGGATTCGACCTGAACCAGGCCTACGGTGCACGGCATGACCGGCCTGGCGATCCGACCCGCCTACATCAAGTGGCCCGAGTATCATCGGCGCCTCCGCGACATCGTCTCGGCGATGACCGCCGAGCAGCTTGCCCTTCGGCCGTCGCCGGAGCGCTGGCCACTCTGGGCGACCGCCGGCCACACCGCCTGCCAGCGTGTCTTCTGGCTGTGCGATTTCGGCGGCGAGCCCGGCAAGGACACGACGCCGTTCCCGAACGCCGGAAACGACTGCCCCGGCGACGACGACCTCGAGCATGTCCTGAGCGCCGAGCGGCTCGCGGCTGCGCTCGACTCCACCTTCCGGATCGTCGAGGGCTGCCTGGACGGATGGAACCTCGATATGCTCGACGAGGAGCTCCGGCGGCCCGAGTGGGACAGCTCGTGGGTGCACAGCCGCGGCTCGGTTATGCAGCGCGTCTTCAGCCACGACGTCTATCACCGCGCCGAGCTGAACCAGACGCTCGCCGCCGCAGGGCTGCCTCAGATCGATCTCTGGGACTGATCGTTGACCAGGCGCGGACCGATCCGTCTCGGAGTTGTCGGCGTCGGGGCGCTGTCGCTGCGCGGGATCCTGCCGCACCTCTCCCAGCCCGACGTGGCCGACCGAGTCGTCGTGGCCGCCGTCGCCGACCCGATCGTCGAGCGGGCGCGTGCCGCAGCAACGCTCCACGCGATCCCGTCCGTGTTCGCCTCGATGGAGGAGCTGATCGCCGACGGGGATGTCGACGCGGTGACGATCGTCAGCCCGATCGGCTTGCACTTCGAGCATGCCCGGGCCGCGCTGCGGGCCGGCGTGCACGTCCATCTCAACAAGACGATGACGACGACCGTGGCCGAGGCCGACGAGCTGATCGAGCTCGCCGCAGCCGCCGACCGGCGCATCGTCGCGTCGCCCGGCGAGGTCCTCCGGCCCCACGTGGCGCGGACGCGGGAGCTGATCGCCGACGGCGCGATCGGGCGGGTCACATGGGCGATCTGCGGCGCGGCATTCGCCCGGTACCACGAGGAGGAGCCGGAACGGGCCGACGCCGCGGGCGGTGCGATCGATCCGTCGTGGTATTTCCGCCGCCCGGGCGGCGGGCCCATGTACGACATGACGGTCTACGCCCTGCACCAGCTCACGAGCGTGCTCGGGCCGGCGCGCCGCGTCACGGCCCAATCCGGTGTCCGCGTGCCCGAGCGGACCTTTCTGGGTCGGACGGTCGTGACCGAGGCCGACGACAACACCGTCCTGCTGGTCAATTTCGGGGCCGGCCTGGTCGCGGTGGCGTACGGCACCGCCGCAGGCTCACCCAACGGCCAATTCGGCATGGGCATCTACTACGGAACGCACGGCACGATCGACGGGCTCCTGCTCGACGACGCGCCGTTCGAATTCCCCGGCCGCGCCGACACGCTCGACGCGCCGCTCGGCGATCAGGCTGCCCAGAACCGTCTGCTGCCCCACGTGGTCGGCGCCCACAAGATGATCGGCGAAGCGCACGTGTTCGAGGACATCATGCAGCTCGTCGACTGGATTCGGGACGACCGTCCATCCGCTGTGACGGCCGAGCACGCGCGGCACGTCGTCGACATCATCGAGTCGGGATACCGGGCCGCAGCGACCGGTTTGACCCAGGACCTCGGGACGACGTTCCGCCTGGACGGCGGCTGACGCGTCGTTTGCGCGGCGTCAGCCGGTCGTGCCCGCCAGGGCGCCTTCTGTCACCTCGGCCTTGTGGGCGGCGAACGCCGCGAGGACCTCGCCCTTCTCTCGCGCGGGCACGCCGATGACGTCGAGGGTGCGCCCGAGCTCCGCGGCGACCTCGTCGAACTCCTCGGGCGAGATGTGGAACCGGCGATGGGCCTCTTCCAGTGCGAGCACATCCTTGCCGGGGTTCGTGCCCGCGTACGCGAATGGCCCGCCCGCGACGTTGCAGACCCACAGGGTCCGCATGAACTTCAGGCCCGGCAGTCGGCCCAGCTGCGCCGTGTGCCACGCCCGGAGCGAACCATTCCCCGACTGCTGCCCGACGATCGGATTCTTCACAACCGCGTCGCTGAAATGGTCAACGACTGCGGCGATGGCGAACACGCCACCCAGTCGTTCGTACAGACTCTGCCCCATCACCCGTCCTCCACCGCTCCGGACCAGTGGGACGGCGAACCCAGTGCCTCGAGCGGGCGACGAAACCCAACTCTGAGCGGCAGCTGAAAAGGCTCGCCGGGTGCCCACTAGCCCTGGTCGAGGCTACGTCCGACCGCGCGTCGCGGTTTCCTCGGTCAGGCCAGGTGGACCGGGGATTCGAGGCTCACCGGCACGAGGCTGACCTTCGCGATCGGGCCGTCGGCCTTCTCCAGCTCGACGGTCAGGGTCAGGTCGCCGCGGTCCCCCTGGAGCAGCCAGTCGGCAGTCATCGCGCCGTCGCCCGCGGTCGGCGGTCCCAGCGTGACCGGTCCGAACAAGGCTTCGGCGGCTCGCAGCTCGCGGTCGAGAGCGGGGCGGTCGACGTCGTCGGCGAGAGGAATCTCGTTCGGCCAGGCCGGGCCGCGGGCATCGAGCAGGCCGACGATCCGCGCGGCGTGCGCGGTCAGGGCGGCCGATGGCGCCGGGACGGACGTCAGGATCAGCGACTGGACCCGTGGCGGCCGGTCCGGGCTCATCAGGATCTCGACGCGGACGCGGCCGCGCTCGCCGTTCAGCCACCACGCCAGGTGGGCCGCCGACCAGCGCTCGACCGGCGTCGCCTCGTCGTCGCGGAGCCGGCCGTGCTCGGCGCGGAGGCCCGCGACCGCGGCCCGCCGCGACGACAGGTCCTCGTCGAGCGCGACGTTCGGTGCGAACAGGCCTGCCGCGAGGTCGTCGTCCCAGGCCTCGAGAAGGCGCTCGACGGCGAGACGGGCCTCGTCCGTGGCGGGCCATGGGATGGGACGGTGAACCGGGGCGACGCCGCGCTCGATGAGCAGGCGCAGGGCCTCCCGTGTCGGCTCGACGATCCCGCCGTAGCGGGCGTTCGCGAGCCCGACGACGCCGATGCCCGTCGCCGGGTGCCAGCGCATGTGCGAGCCGAACCCGGGATACCCGCCACCGTGGGCGACGATCCGGCCGACCGTCAGATCCAGGTACGCGAACAGCCCGTAGCCGTATCCACCGATCGTGGCGGAGGGCACCGACCCTGCCGATTCCCAGGTGAGATCCGGCGACGTCGGCCGGTGGAGCTGCTGCATCTCGCGGCGAGTCGCGCGCGAGAGCGGATGGCGATCCGGGCCGCCCGGGTCGTCGTCGCGCGGCGGGAACGCGGCCGTGAAGCCGCCGACCCAGCGCGCCAGGTCGCGGACGGAGGTGAAGAGCCCACCCATCGGGGCGAAGGCGCCGTGCCCTGCCATCGGCTCATCGATCCAGAGGTCGTTGCGCCGGACATAGCCCAACGCGAGCCGGTCGCGCCTGACCGACTCGCTCGTGAAGGTCGTCGACGCCATGCCGAGCGGCTCGAGGATCCGCCGCTCAACGATCGCCCGATAGTCGTCCCCGGTGACCCGGCCGATGATCAGGCCGAGGATGGCGAACCCGAGGTTGGCGTACTCGAAGTGGGTCCCGACCGGCCAGAGGAGCCCCGGCCCGGCGGTGAGGAACGCGAGGAAGTCCGAGGGATCCTGGTCCTGAAGCCGATCGCCCCACGGGTCGTCCGTCGGGAGCCCGGCGGACATCGTCAGCAGCGACTCGATCGTCATCGGGGCCGAGTCGCGCGACCACGGCACCAGGCCGGCCAGCTCCGGCACCCAGGTCGCCACGGGGTCGTCGAGCCGGAGCCGGCCCTCGTCCCGGAGCAGCATGACGGTCGCCGCGGTGAAGCTCTTCGTCATCGACGCGATCCGGAAGACGCTGTCGGCATTGGGCGTGACGGCCGCGCCCGCGCGGAGCGTGCCTCGGCCGCCCGAGTGGACGAGCTCGCCGTTGACCACGATGCCGTACGCGAACCCGGGCACGGCATCGCTCGCGGCGAACCGATCGAAGATCGCGTCGACCTCGGCGAGCGCGCCGGCGAGAGCGTCGGGGTGGGGCATCGGGCGATGATGGCAGACGACCGACGACCGTGCGTGTCCCTGGCTAGAACGTCCGCCGCGGCTCGAGATCGACCGGCAGCTCGGCGTCGGGCGCCGGTGGCTCGGATCCGTCCGCGGTGGCTCGGACCGTCATCCCGGCCGGCCGGACGGCGAGCCGTCGCCGCAGGACGCGCCAGCGATCCACGGCCCGGCGGTCCTCGCGCGGCGCCAGCTCGATCTCGCCATAGCGCGCGAGGGCGTAGTCGGCGGCGAGGAGATCCAGCGACAGGTCCGCCC